>NZ_DJDT01000378.1 GCF_002432345.1 Pedobacter sp. UBA5917 | reverse complement strand
TTTTCACCTTGAACACCTTGTGTACCGTTTGTACCATTGGTTCCCGCATCTCCTTTGTCACCCTGAGCGCCAGTGGCTCCAGTATCGCCTTTTGGTCCCTGAATACCTTGGGCACCTTTTAACGAACCCGTACTTTTGGTCCAGCTACCATCGCTACCTTTGATATAAACATCCCCAGTAGTGGAATCAATATAACTATCACCAACCGAACCACTGCTTGCAGCTGGAGCACCTGCACCACTTGTAATAGATTTCCCGGCAGGACCCTCTGGACCCGTTGAGCCAGCACTGTTAGAAACTTTTATCCATTTAGTTCCATCGTTGTAATAAATACCCGGAAATACATCGCCATCGGTAGCGGTATTGTAAACCAGCATACCTGCAGTATGTGTGCTTAAAGGAGCAGAATTTGCACTGGCCTTTAATGCAACCCGTACAAGTAACAAACCTTTATTTGTACTTTCGAGTTCCAATATGGCATCTTTACTTGGTAGATTATTTCCGCTAGAGGTACCATCCTTTAATTTTTGTTGCGCAGATGCCGAAAGCAAAAGCAACATAAAAGGTACAATTAAGAGCAGTTTATTCTTCATGCAATCCGTTTTTAAACTTTATAGTAATTCTTTATTTTTTAAATACCCTAATCAGGGTTACATAGCCTTTAAACACCTCCCAAGCCTGGCTATTATTTTCTTTAACCCGCAAAACATAGAAATAGGTTCCTTCATTCAATCCTTCACCGGTCCAGTTATTTTGATAGTCGTTTGCTTTAAATACCTCATTGCCCCAGCGGTTAACAATAACCAGATCGTTTTCCGCAAATCGTTGCAAACCATTAATTTCCAGAACATCGTTTAGTCCATCACCATTGGGCGTAAATAAATTAGGAACATTGATCGTAAGCGCTCCAATATTTAATTTAGTAAACCACACCGCGTTGGCATTATCGTTAGATTGTAGGTTTATATTTGTGCGGCTATGTATGCCCAAATCCGGGTTGATGCCCTTTACCACATCCCATTTATTGGCACCACGGTATTGTGCAATGCCTGCATCGGCATCGTTAAATATCGATCCGTTGGTAAATTGGTTATGTTGTAAAGTTAAATCCACCTGTAAAGGGGCCGCCGCATAAATGTGCCAGTTACGATTGACACCATCTCCTGTTTTTATTCCTACAGCATTGGAAGTAAAATAATCCGTCACCCCTACAAAAGCCTTACCCGCGGCTTTAGTGGCTAAAGTTGCTGGCGTATAATCCCTTTCGGCAATACCTACCGGAAAAACAAAATTAGATGCCCCCGCATATTCTTTAACCACATGGCCCAAAATACTATTACCGGTAACCACCATCCTGTTGGCACTATAACCGGTAATACTGCCATTCGCATTAAAAGCGAGATCGTGGCCATTAAGTATCATATTTGCACCGTTAACAGCCAGATTTAACCCTGCTCCTAAATTAAATGAGGCAGAGGCTACCCCTGTTGGGGTGATGCTGCCATAGCCAGGATCGTTGATATCGGTTAGTATAGCGCTACCCGTATTCCGGTGCTCGATGAGTAAATTAATGAAGGCCGCATTGTTTGCGTCGATATTTGTAGCGCTGGCAGCCATATCCAAATAGTATGGATTATCGCCAGGGTTGTATATGACTATTTTGCCCCTGCCATTGAAAACAGCACCCGCTGAGATCCAGATGTTTTTACTGTAAATTTCGAGTGTACCATCTATTGTCCAAGTTGCTTTTGGACCAAAATAACTTCCTTCTGCAAAGCGCTGTTCTACACTACCACTTGCAATATATACCTCTGAATTATCAACGGTTATACTTCCAGCCCCTGTTTGACAAAAGGATTCAGAACCGATCAGAAACAAAAACAATGGTAAAATATACTTCATTAGTTTATATCATTTAAAGCGGACTTATTATATACTCGTATTAGAAGGCCTTTAGTTGCCCGTAATAAACCGGATACTCAAATGTTTTAAATAGGCAGGAAGATCGCTTGGTTTTGCATGTTCTGATCGCAACCACATTTTTGGGTTTTCAGAATGACTTAACTAGCTGCAAAGTTAAATCTAACCCAATTGTACAAAAAGGAAGTGTCGGTGGAAAGGTGAAGTTGTTCGATAGATAAGCCAAATTACTCCACGAATGGTTAAAAAATCGTAAAAATTAAGACTTAACTTTATCAAGAAATTTTACAGCGTATACATCTTGAAATACCCCACACACTGAGTTATTACATAACAAATCTTAAAGCAGCATAAAGGGCGGAAGAAAATTGATACGGATTTAAAAAAATAGGTACATATCCTGCTTCAAAAAAAGACCATATTCCGCGATGCTAACAATTGGTTGAAATTAAAATATCAACCACAAAAAGTTCAAGAAAAATTTTGTCCGAAGATTAAACAATTGCGTGTTGATCGGCATAAAGCAGTTCGAATGCCTGCGTAAATTTATTTTTCTTCCAGATTGCCATTCCCTTATCTAAACCTTCATTTTTTAGAACTTCAACAACAAAGCCAAGGTTTAGCTCATCCGATTGGGCAATTAAAGTCATCTGCAACGAAAAAACAGCTTTTGGATCAAACATATTGGGCAAAATATCAAGGCTTGATGTTTTGGTATGAGCACCGGTATTTTTTAATGTTTGGTTTATCCAGTACAGAATATGATCATCCCAGATCTCATCAAGATTATCTATCCCCCTATATTCTGCCAGCACCAGTAGCGGAAATTCGATCTTCACCTCAAAAGGTTGTTGGTATGTTACTTCTATTTTTAGGGGATCTGTGTTCATGGTTTTAAAACTCAATTCCTTCAACAGCAAAAATTGGGCTAAATTGTACGAATGTGTTTAGAGAAGAATATCACAGGTGAATTATATAGCCATAACTAATTCGCAAATTCTGTTTTTCACCATCTTAACACCTAAGTTTTACATATTGCATATCTCCTACCAATATTTGATATTTAAGAAAAATATGTGCTTGCCCACGCTAATTTGACTTAGCTGGTCAAAAATAATTGGCATATTCCTTTTTTCACCACCTTAGACATCTGAGTTCACCTGAGGTTTACGTTTTGCATACCTGTATAAGACATTTAAGAACTTATAAGTTTATGTTATTGTGTATGGGTAGTGAAATAGAGTGGATGGGTTAAGCTTCTCCGATACCAAGAGAAAGAAATTAAAATATGGTCTTAGCAGAACGCCAAGACCATATTTGAAGCTAATTTTTACTTAGCGAAATAATTACGAAGTTCTCCGCTGTTTTCGCCATAATTCCAACGGATCTGGTCTGCCTTTCCGTCACCATTGATATCAGAAAAGTAAAACACAGTGTTTTCACTCTGCGATGTACCGCGGAGCGAGTAAACCGGTCCGTCAAATCCCGATGTGGTAGAATAATACACTTTAATTTTACCCAGGTAGTTTGTTGGGTTCCAATAAATTTTATCCGCCCTGCCATCGCCGTTTACATCGGCAAAATAGAATTTGGTACTGTCCGAAACGCTGGTTGCGCCGCTATCGCTAAAGGTTGCAGATGCGGTAAAAGTACCATCGCCATCAGAAAGATAAACCATAGGTTTGCCCGAATTTAAGTTAGGGTGCCAAAGGATTTTATCTGCTTTGCCATCGCCATTTACATCCTGATAATAAAAAGTAGTACCGCCTGTGGTACTTGCCCCTTCACTACCGGCCACAACTGTACCGCTAAAATTTCCGTTGGTAGTTGCGAGGTAAACACGGGTACGGCCCGAATCGAAAGTGGCATTCCAATAAATTTTATCGGCTTTTCCATCCCCGTTTACATCGGCAAAATGGTATACCGTTGTACTTCCGGCGCTGGTACCTTCAGGATTTTCAATTGCTGTTGCACTGAAATTTCCGTTTGTAGTGGCCAGGAACACGCGGGTACGTCCTGAATTGGTGGTAGGATCCCAAAGGATTTCATCCGCTTTTCCGTCGCCGTTTACATCGGCGTAATGGTAACGTGTTGTAGCTAAAGTTGATGCACCTGCAGCGTGTTTAACCGCTGGCGAGATAAAGGTACCGTTACCATTTGAAAGAAAAACCTGTGGTTTACCATCATCAAAGTTTGATCTCCAGTAAATTTTATCTTTTTTACCATCCCCGTTTACATCTGCAAAATAAAAATTTGTGGTTGATGCCGCACTTAAGCCATTGGCATCAACATGCGCGCCTCCAAATACCGAAGGCAGGTAACTGGCCATTACCGGCCAATGATCTGATGGCCAGAAACCACCATAACTGGTTTTGATTACCTTAGAACTGGTGTAGGCCATGCTACGGTCGCTCATCATCCAATCAAGTTTGTTGGTTCCCGTTGCGGTCCAACCATGGAAAGTAGGCTCGCCATCGCTATCGCCAAGGGCATCAACCACATCCAGTCCACTTTTTAAGATCCCGATTTCTGTAGTTCCCGGAACGGCATTAAAATCGCCAAAAACAATCAATGGCAGGTTTTGGGTATTTTTCTGATTGATACCGGCAACCCACGCATTGGCATTATCAATGCGCACGGCCTGCGAATCGAACTGCCAGTGACTATTGCTGATAAAGTATTTCTGCGAATCTGTTTTATCAGTTAATATTACCCAGGTTGAGGTATTGGTTGGGCCGATATCCAAAGTACCGCTACTGTTAAGGGTAAAACGGCTGTTTTTAAAAAAGATGGCTTTTGGTGTGCCGGTAATGGCCGTATCGTAATATTCGCCATAACCTAAAGTAGCCATCTGCCCCCTAAACCAGGTTTCGAAACTGTTATCAGAAAATTCCTGCAATCCGAATACATCTGGATTATTATCTACAATAATCTGCCTGATGTTGTTCTGCCTTTGTGTAATGGTTTGCGGATCGCCGGGATCGTTATGCCTTACGTTGAAAGACAATACCTTAATTTCGGTCTGACCTGCCAATAAACCCGCATTTGCAGCGGCCAGCCCATCAGGTTTTGCAGCAAAGGTTTTGTCTATTTCTGCCAACTGCGGATCCTTGCACCCGGTAAAAATTGCCCCCGAAAGCAATAAACCCAATGTTAAAGGCTTTAAACGCCCCAGATTTTTAAAACTGGTGGCCGGTAACTGATTTTTTTTCATAGTTTTTTTTTTGAGAACTAATTGATTTTGTGGTTCGTGGTTATTTTTTAAGCTTATTTTGTCTGGTTAATGATTAATCTGGCGGCCGGAAGGATATTGACCAGATCGGCCACAACTCCCCCATCTGCATTGATTGTTGAATTATCCTGCAGGTAGATTTTACCCGAACGGAGTACAGCAATAGCTGCTTTTCCACCTTTTTTGTAATTGCCCGGAAGTGGGATATCGCCCGCTTTCCCGAAAACCACTGGTTTATTAAACCCGATCAGCCATTCGCCGGTTGAAGGACGGAATAGGGCCATATCAGCCTTTCCATCCCCATCATAATCAGCCGGAACAGGAATATCGCCAGGTGTGTGTTTTACCTGTAAAGGGATATTACCCAAACTGGTTTGCCACATAGAATTATCTTTACGGAAAAAACCAACATCCAATATGCCGTCACCATCATAATCGGCCGGAACAGGTACACCGTTTTTATGTCCGAATTTAATGCTGTCCAGGCCATCGAAATACCAGGTAAGTGTTGATGGACGGTAAACCGCAGCATCGGCAAAACCATCTCCATCCCAATCACCGCAAACCGGAATATCTCCTGCCTGCCCTAACACAATTTCTTTTCCGCCCTGAATGTAAAATTTCCCTTCTGATGGCCTGAAAACGGCAAATTCGGTCTTACCATCACCATCATAATCTGCAGGTGCAGCAATATCGCCCGGTTTACCGAAAGCAACATCGGGCTTACCGGCAATTTTCCAGATCCCATTTGAAAAGAATGAAATTTCGCTGATGCCATCATTATCATAATCCTGGTACCTGGCCACTGTGGTATGGTGGAACCATGGAAGTGTAAATTTGCTGTCGGCATCGGTTTCTTCCTCGCCAGTTACCGGAGAAAAAGTACGTACGCTGATGAGGTCTTTCGATTTGGAGAATTTCATCAAACGCATTAGTCCGTGCCCGCCATCAGGGCGGCTCTGGTAATCAGACAATAATGATTTGATCACGTTACCCGCATAACCATCCTGACGGTAACCTTCGCCATTATCGCCCACATGGCCCGATAAGGTTAAAAACACATTCGGGTAACTTTTTAAACGATCGAAAACGCGTTGGCCCTGCTTAGAAAATTTGGGAAATCCTTTCTCGTTGGTGCCTGTTTTTTTATTAAAATGGATGATAGAATGGCTTACCAAAATGGCTTTACGATCGCTGAATTTTTCGAGGATGGAACCGGCCCACTTGTTCATCCCTTCGATATCTTCATCATACGAATCGTATTCCAAAAATATGGTGATGAATTTGTAGCCGCCAGCTTCGAACAGATCGTAATGGCTATCATTATCGTTTCGGTAATGGCCACCGTACCATTTTTTATCTTTAAAATGGGCTACGCCAAAATATTTATTGTACTGATCGGTTTTACCGCTTAAGGGGTATTGGCTTTTGGTTTGATCGTGATTGCCCACCGCCATGCCATAAGGAATACCCTGCGGATAGCCCGGCTGTGGTTTTTCCAGTTTATACATCGAGTTTGATGCATTTACCCATTGCTCGGGGAACATTTCGCCGTTATCGGAAATATCGCCCAGGTGGATCACGTATTTAATGTTCTCTTTTGTTGCATTTTTAACAATCCATTCGGTTTGTGCGGTAAACATTTCTTTTTTACCACCGTTTTTCTCCGAGGTGTAATACTGTGTATCAGGCAATACCACAATGGAAAATTCATCATCATTTACCGGTTCTTCTCCTAAAGGAATCAGGGTTGCACTGGTACTGAGCAACAGTTGCGCGCTAAGAAAAACACAAAAGCTTTTCTTTAAAAGTTTTTTGTTCAAAATCATTATTGGTTAAATTTTATTTTTCCGTTGAGAACGCCAGTATCTTATTAGCTTAAATTCCAAACTTCTTTTTCTAACGTGTTCGTCACCCTGAATTTATTTCAGGGTCTATCTAATGTGAAACCCCTAATCCCGATGTTAAAATCGGGAAAGGGTGACGCGACTTCAGCTATTAAAAATACCCCGGGTTCTGGATCACTTTAGGGTTTAAACCAACTTCGTTCTGCGGAATCGGGAATACCAGGTTATGGTTGTCGATTACATAAGCATCGGCAGAAAGGAATGGGAGCTGCTGCCTGATTTTAACACCAAAAGCATTAATCACGGTAATCGCCTTTCCAGTTCTTAATAAATCTGTCCAACGGCTGTTTTCGAAAGCCAGCTCTATACGGCGTTCGTGTAAAATAATGGTTCTTAGTTCGGTTTGATCTGTTGTAGTAACATCAGCCAGACCTGCCCTTTTCCGTACCCTATTGAGTGGGGCCAGCGCAAGTGCCGATTTGCCCTGCTCGTTTAAGGCTTCGGCCAGTAAAAGCAATGCATCTGAAAAACGGTAGATTGGGAAATCATCGCCCGAACCTGTGGTAGCTATCAATGGCGAATGCAGGTATTTTTTAATATAAGGCACACCGATTTTACCGGTGGCAGGCACATAATTGATAATGCTTTTAGCTGCCGAATAAACAAAGTAACTGCTTGCATCGTAAGTACCCTCGGCGATACCGATAGAAGCATCAAGGCGTTTATCATTCGGTTCGAAATCGGCGATCAGATCGCTGCTTGGCGTATTCCAGCCACCAGTACTGGTATTATCAATGGCTATTCCGGTTAATACCCTGGTATCTTTACTGCGTGGAATAAAGTGGAAAGAAAGTACATTTGGTGTAGCACCTGTAATGGTACCGCCCAAAAACTGGATCTCGAAGATCGATTCTTTTCCGTTTTTATTGGTAGGTAAAAAGGCATCAGCATAGTTGGCATTCAGGTCGTAACCCATGGTTAGCAGGCTGTTCAGTACAGTTTCGGCCTCTGCCCACTTTTTCTGTACGGCATAAACATTGGCCAATAACATGGCTGCCGAACCTTTGGTGGCTTCGCCCGTCTGCGGGAATTTTGTAGGGGCAGCAAGTTCGCTCACTGCATCTTTTGCATCGGCTACAATCTGCGCATAAACCTCGGCTTCGGTTGAGCGGGGTTTAAAGGCATCTTCAGCAGTTTTAACCTCGGCTACAGATAATGGGACACCGCCGTATAAACGCACCAGCTTGAAATAATTAAGCGCCCTTAAAAATTTTGCCTGTCCATCTAAATTAGCTTTTACCGCATCGCTTAAGTCGGATCCTTTTAGCCTTTCGATAATGATATTGCAACGCGAAATGCCGGTATAACTGTGCTGCCAGGTGGCAGAAACATAGGCATTGGTAGAGGTATTGGTAAAGTCTGAAATGTTTTCGCGTTCTACGTAAGCTGTTCCCCTGTTACCCGGAATAGGCTGGTAAACGGTATTATCGGAGTGCATTTCGGATGTAAAATAATCGTTGATCAGCACATCCCTCAATGGTGCATAAGCCGCCACTACGGCCGCACGGAACTGCTGTTCGGTTTTATAAAATACCCCGTCTGTATACGAATCTTCGGGATTGAGTTCGATGAAATCCTTTTTACATGCACTTAGGCCAATGGTTAACAGTACAATGGCTATATATATCTTTTTCATGTTGTTAAGCTTTAATGGTTATCTGAATGTGGTAGAGATGCCTAAAGAAAATGTTCTCGGAATTGGATAGGCATTTTCGTCGATACCCACGCCCAAAGTTGGATCTGATCCGCCCACATTGATTTCGGGGTTCATGCCCGAATAACCGGTGATGACAAAGGCCTGCTGCACCGAAGCAAATACGCGGAGGTTTTTAAGCATCAGGTTTTTTACCGGAATGGTATAACCGAAAGAGATATTCTTCGCGGCCAGGTAAGATCCGTTTTCGATCCATTGTGTGTTTACCGAACGGCCGATACCGGTTGTACCTGATTTGGTCCGTGGATAAATGCCCGATCCCGGATTTTCAGGAGAGCGCCAGCGGTCGGCTGCTGCTGCCAACAGTACCCTCGAACCGTCCATGTTGGTTTGATATGCCCATTTGGCTGCATTTAAAATCTTGCCTCCAACAGAAAAAGTCATATCGATGGTAAGATCGAAGTTTTTGTATTTAAAATTATTTACCATACCACCGGTAAAGGTTGGCGTAGGATCGCCGATAAAAGTACGGTCGTTTACATCATCAATTACACCATCGCCGTTAATGTCCCTCACTTTAATGGTACCGATATCCGAACTTCCGTTAGGTTTTGCCGGTGTACTTAAATATTTGGCAGAATTGGCTAAATCTGCTGCATCTTTATATAAACCATCGTAAATAAAGCCGTAAAACTCACCTAAATGGTGACCTACCTGCTGACGGAAATAATCGGAACTTACGGTTACGTTTCTTCTGATATAGCCCGGATCAACCAGGTTGGTAATCAGGTTACGATCGAAAGAAAGGCTTAAATTGGTATTCCATTTAAGGTTTCCTGTTAAATTTTTTGAGCTGATAGAGAACTCGTGGCCCCACATTTTGAGTTCGCCTACGTTATAGATAATCTGCGAGAAACCCGAAGAAGTTGGGATGGCACGCTGCTGGATCAATCCATCGGTAAGTTTGCGGTAATAATCGTAGGTAAAGGTAATCCTGTTATTCAACACCCCTATTTCTAAACCCAGATCGAACTGTTTGTTACGCTCCCACCTCAATTCCTGGTTAGGTAAGCGGTTAATGGTTTGCCCCTGGGTTATGGTGTTGTTAAAATTGTAATAATAGGTACCGATGGTGGCCTGCGAATCGTAATTACCTGCAAAAAAGTTGTTTCCGGTAATGCCGTAACTAGCACGGAGCTTTAAGAAACTAATAGCTTTAAGGTTTTTCATAAAAGCTTCATCGCTTACAATCCATCCGGCCGATAATGAAGGGAAACTGCCCCATTGTTTATTGATGCCGAATTTAGATGATCCATCGCGCCTAACCGCTGCCGACAGCAGGTAGCGGCCTTTATAGGCATAGTTAATACGGGCAATTGCCGAAAGTAATGAATAAGAACCTGCACCGCTGCCACCGGTTATGCTGGTTGCGGCACTTAAATATTCAATATCATCGCTTGCAAAACCAAGTCCGGTTAAGTTGTTGCTATAAGTATTAAATTCCTGTGCCGAATAGCCGATAAGCGCATCAATGCTGTGGTCTTTTCCAAAGGTTTTGGTGTAGGCCAGGTTTCCTTCTGCCGTCCACGAGCCATTATCAACCGATGAGCTTGTTCCTGTGCTTTGTCCCTGTGTGCCCGTTACCAATCCGCCCTGAAAATATTTACGCATTTCGGCACCTTTATCAACCCCCAAGTTGGTTTTAACACTTAATCCGGGCAAAAATTCGTAATTCAGGTAAGCATTACCCAAAATACGGGTGGTGTTGTAATCATCATTGGTAAGCATATAAGTAGCCAATGGGTTAATATAGGCCACCATGCCTGGAGAAGCCACACTACGTGCATAACTACCGTCAGGGTTATAAGGCGATGCCAATGGACTTGCTTCAAAAAAACGTTCGAAATAGCCACCTACCCCATCACTGTTCAGCCTGTTGTTGTGGTCCATCCTGTAACTTGGCGCCAGGTTAAAGCCCAGTTTAAGTTTGTTATTGGCTGAGGTAAAATCCTGGTTAAACCTTGCCGAAAACAGTTTGGTTCCGTTATTGATCACTACGCCCTGCTGTTCCTGATAGCCCGCTATAACGGTTGATGAAGAATGCTCGCGTGCCGATTGAACAGTTAAATCGTAGCTTTGTATAGGTGCTGTACGGGTAAGCAGGTTAAACCAGTTGGTACCATCACCATATTGTTCCGGATTATCATAAGCTGCGTGATAATCGGCCGCGATGGTATAACCCGGCTCATATTTTAATCCGTCTTCCCCACGCTCTTTCATAAAGGTGGCAAATTCCCTTGCGGTCATCATTTTGGGCAACCGGGCGGTAGGTATTTTCTGGATACCGTAATAAGTTGAAAAATCTACTTTCGAATCGCCTGGTTTTGCATGTTTGGTGGTAATTAACACTACCCCATTGGCTGCTCTCGATCCGTAAAGTGCTGTTGCCGAAGCATCTTTTAAAAAGCTAAAGCTTTCTATCTCTGCCGGATTGATGTTGTTGATGCTACCGGTTATCGGTGTGCCATCTATTACAAATAAAGGTTGGTTACTAGAGTAAAAAGAAGCGGCACCACGGATAATAAATCCCATGCCACGGCCTGGCTGCCCACTGGTTTGCGCAATCTGCACACCGGCAACTTTTCCCTGCAACTGCTGTGCAAACTGCCCTACCGGCATATCCTGCAGCTGGGTGGCATCAATGGTGGCGATAGATCCGGTAACATCTTTCATTCTTTGCTTTCCGTAACTCACCACCACTTCCGAAAGCTGGTTATCGGTAGGTTTCATCGAAAAACCCAAAGTGGTTGTTTTGCCGTCTTTTACACTTACACCGGTTATTTTCTGTGCGAGATAAGAGATATAGGAAACTTCGATAGTATAATTGCCCGGTTTTAGCGAAATGCTGTAATTCCCATCGGGATCACTCTGAACGGTTTGGCCCGTTTCGCTTACTTTAACTGTAGCGCCCGGAAGCGGCCCTCCTTTTTCGTCGGTAATGCGGCCGCTAATATTACCCGGTTGCTGTGGCACCGGCTTCTGGGCAATTACCACATAACCTTCTACTATTTTGTATTCGAGATTGGTTCCGCCGAGCACCTTTTCGATCAGGTACTTTACAGTTTTGTTCTGTTCGCCCAAATTAACCTCGGTTTTAAGGTTATTGAGCAGTTTCTCGGGAAGTACGAATTTAATACCGCTTTTTTCCTGGATATTGAGCAGACCTGCTTTTACACTAGAGTGGTCTAAATTGATACTGATTACCTGATCGAGGTTCTGGCTGTGAACACTCCCGGCCAAAAGCACGCCGATAAAGGTAAACTGTGCGATTAAAAGCATAAATGAACACCTCATCATAAACTTAATTGTAGGATGTAATCCTTTTTGCATAAATTTGTATATTAATGGTTTGCCCGGTTACAAGCCGGGAGTAATTGTTGATATATTTCTTCATTTACCGCTCTGTCGTCGAAAAGCAAGCGGTTTATGATGTGATAAGACTACTTCCCCTCCTTATGGTTGGGGAAGTTTGTTAAGTGCAGTCCATTGGTTTCCTTTCTATTTTTTTTGAATGTTAACGGATAATGATTTCATTATTTTTAATGTTATAGCTGAATTTTCCGGCCGCTGCCAGCACATTTAAAAGTTTGTTTACAGGTACAGTGGCATCAATGGTCAACGTCATCCTATCGCGCGATTTCCGTTGGCTTTTAAAACTGATTTTAACATTGTACCAGCGTTCCAATGTTTCGCAGATTTCGAACAGAGACGAATTACGGAAAGCCAGTTGTGAAGTTTTAAAACCGGTAACATCACTTACGGCGATATCCCGTATGCTGGCTTTGCCATCGAAATAAATTACTTTTTGCCCGGGAATGAGGATGGCCAATGATTCGATCTTATTCCCTTTCAGCTCATCTACCCTCACTTTTCCGGTAGCCACCTCTACGCTAAGCGGTTTGTTTTTAAATGCTTTTATTTTAAACGAAGTACCCAAAACCTGGGTCCTCACGGTTCCGGTGTGGATAATAAATGGCTTTTTTGGATTTTTGGTCACTTCGAAAAAAGCTTCGCCATAAAGGGAGATTTCCCTCTTATCTGTCGAAAAACGTTCAGGGTACCTTAACCGGCTGCCAGCACCCAAATACACCACGCTACTATCGGATAAGGTAATTTTGGAGCGTTGCCCATTGGGGTTATTACGTTCGATAAAGATTGAGGCCTGTTGCACTGGTTTTCCGAAATGCATCATCAGGTACACACTAAGTGTAACAATCAGCAAGGCCGCCCAGATGGCCGCATATTTAAAGCTGAAACGTTTTTTAACCGGCAGTTCATTTTCGGCGGCAATACGAAGATTGATTGCAGTACGCCATTGTGCCTGTTTGATATGGGGTATATCATCACCATCGAACAATTCGAAATCTTTAACCTGATTGGCCGACAGGATTTCGTTCAACAGCGCTTCAGATTCTGAATTTTTCAGGAATATACGGACCAACTCTTCTTCCTGTTTGGAACAAGAGCCTTTAAGGAATTTTTCTATCAGTGCTTTATCTACCTGTTGGGGCATGTTTGTTTGGCGAGCGCATGTTGAGCGCTTATCTAACAAGGGACAAAAAAGTGGCACAAGGGCTAATGCTTTTTTATAAAAAAATACAAAACACTGATTAACAGAGCAATAAATTCACAATTAAAAAAGTTTATTAAGTCTTAAGAATCTTTTTTCCGCTCCTAT
>NZ_DJDT01000222.1 GCF_002432345.1 Pedobacter sp. UBA5917 | reverse complement strand
AGAGCGGTATTCACCGCTTATTTCTGCGCCTACTGCTTTGCTTTCAAAATAGTAATAATCTGTAAACACCACATTACGGATAAAATCGGTTAAAGAATTTGGGTTATATTTTAAGGTGGTGCTTAAAGGTGTGATATAATATGGGGAAACGGCAAATTTAAGCCGGCTTTGTGGGTCGATTATATAATATATCCTTGTGTTTAAACCAATTTGAAGTTGTTCGTACGATAAGCCGTCGGATTGATTTATATCCTGTTTATCATTTTGATTGTACAGAAAATTTAAACCGATTTCTTTTGAAATCCTTTTGTTTTTATTCCACAGAAAGAGATAAGATGCATTAATATTTAAGGCATTAACCCTATAATTAACTTTGTTTAAACTTCCTGATGTTTTTAGGTTTCCATCATATCCCTCGTTGTAGGCAAAATTTAACTCAATTTGCTGATCATTTTTTTTGCTTTCCCTATTTGTTAATAATAACGATGCAGTTGTGGTGTTTAAGTTAAAAATTCCAATTACGCCTGCACCGGGTATTGTTTTTCTTTTGTTAAAGTTTTTGTTTATATATAACTGGTATTCAGTTCCAAATTGAAGGTTCCAATTTTTAATACCTGTGGCATACTGAATACCTAAACCTTTATAGTCATCAAACTTAAAAATATTGCTCGAATCTTTAATAATAGAGCTTCCATAACCATAGTTCATATAGTGGATACGATCGAGGTACAGTAAGCTTGTTTTATAGTTGTCGTTTTTGTAAGCTAATGACACCTGTTCATCTGCTTTACCAATTATTCCATATAGTCCAATTGCATTCTTCTTGAAATTTAAATTGATACCTGGCTTTACTTTAAAAATAAACCGATTTGAACTTAAGCGCGGATCTACTGTGCCAGAGCTTTGGTGTTTCTGATAGTCTAAATTTATAAACGGGACAAAATGGTTATTTAAGGTGGAGTAACTTAATGATGTTTTTACGATGTAATTCTGACGATTATAATTGCCACTTTTATTTGCATATGGATAGTATGTTGTAAAATCTTCAAGATTGTTTTTTTGTCCATTAGCCAAGCTGTCTTCCGAAGAACTATTAAATTCGAAGCTGGCAGCGATCCTAAACCTAGCCAAAACATTAAAACCTTTGGCTAAAAAACTGGGTGCATTTACCGAATATGCTTCTTGTGCTCGCCTCAACCCACCTGTTTCATGTTTGAAGTCTAACTGCAGAGAACCATAGCTTTTCAAAGAATAATTACTGGAAAATGTTGGAGAGAACATCACGTTGTCAAGTAATTTCTGATCTTGATTGAAAAAACCAACAGTATCTTTTCCATTCTGAGCATTCGCCAGAAAGGAAAAGAAAAAAAATATAAAGGTTATCTTAAAAGATTTATTACTTGACATAAAATTTATTGAGCAAGAAATGATGCATCATCTTTATTTGGATTGGCTTTATTTAACAAGCCGAAATCATTACGTGAGTTATTTGTGTCTTGCAAAACTCTTCTACCTGCGATTATTTTTGCTGTTTTACGAATTACCGATTGACTTGAATATGGCCCGCCTGTTACCGACGCAGCGCCAGAATCATAAGCCATAGGTAGTCGTCTTGGTGTTTGATCTGAAGATATGATAGCTTCTATTTCAACAGCATCGATGATATACTTTGTTGGTAATTGAGGATATAATACTGTGGTTGCTGTTACTGTTCTTACTGTTGGTAGCGCGTATGCTGGAATGTTATTTAAATTAAAATTTTTGTCAACTTTTAAAATCGCGTAAGATTCTTTTCCTTGAGGGCTTAAAACCATGTCTCTGGCTCCCGTTGCAAAATAGGTTTCCATATTTGTAACATTCGGATTATCTACATCACTTGCATACATAGTTCTTCCTGGATCTAATTTTTGCTCATAAGGATATAAGTAGGCCTCAAAATCGGCATTAGCTAAATTTACGGTTAATGCAGGGTTAGCTATGCTTTGCGTAGTACCTCCATTTGTGGTGTATGGCTTGGTATGGTCTAGAGCAGTTTGGGCAATCACAATACTCTTGCCCGTTAAAACAGGATATTTTTTTCCCGTACCATCACTAGGGATCATAAATAACTCTTTTACGTAAATATAATCTTCGTTCGCATTGCCGGTTGCTGCCATGCCGATAGATTTGCTCCAATCGTATTGATTATTTGTCAGCGAATAGTTGTCGACGTTTTTACTTATTTTTCCGTACACTACGGCAATCATCAAGCTATCCGCGTATAAGGTTTCTGAGGTGTTATTGTAAACTTCGATAAACTGATCCCTGAATATTGCACCTGTAGATGGATCTGAGCCAGCATAATATATCTGCTTAATCACAAATCCTCCAATCACCTCGCTATTAATTAATTGGATCTTAACATCAGCGTTTGTAAAATATGATTGGTTATCCAACGAATAATTTAGATAATAATCGCTTTCTCTGGTAGTGCCCGTTAACGCTAAAAATTCCGCTGCCGTTATCTTTAATGATACATTTATGCTGTAAACTCCCGGAACGATACTCTGTAAGGCAATTTGACCTTGATGATTCGCTTTTAGGGTGTATTTACTATTGTTTGATTTATTTATTAATGTTATTTCCGCTTTTTCATAAGGTACCTCAAACCAAACTTTAGCGGGATCAACGCCTAATTGTACATTTACATTTATAGGCTGTGCTTCTTCCTGGTTTTTTTTACAACCTGTAAATATACTTACAAGTAGAATAAATAAAATTGGTAATTTTTGTTTCATAACTATTTTATTAAAGTTTTAATGATATGCCACCGGTTATACTAAGTGGCGAATTGTAAACAGTTGTTACCGGAACATTTGTGTCTGGATTTACTACAGTATATTCTGGTCTGATATTAAAGGTATTGTAAGCCGTAATCGCAATTCTGATCCGCTTGTTGATTTCTTTGGCAACCGATAGCGAAAAATTGGCATACACCAGCTGCTGGTCGGAATTTGAAAGTGATAAATTTCTTGGCGGAATAGGATTGGCTTGGCCATCATTAAATAAGATCGTTTGCAGATTTTGATCTAAGTAGCCCGAAGCTTGCTGCAACTTATCATTGTATTTCGATTTTCTTCTGTTGGCCCAAAAAATATCGGTATTGGTCATTACCACAAAACCTAATTTAGGTATGTGTGTTGTGGTATTAAGCTTGCTCGTTATAACATATTTTTTATCGTTTGTTAATGGCTTGAATAGGGCGTAATTGATGTTCTTTCCATTTATAACAACCGGTGTGGCAAGGTAAATAGCATCCAAAATTGGATTATTCTCCTGTGATAATATATATGATGTACTAGTAGATATATTCGTATTAATTGCTTGGATTTTACTGAAATTTATACTCCAATCGAATCCATAAGTATCTGAATTGGATAGATTTGAAATTGTATAAAACGAATTGCCAAAATAGGGAGTATAGGTTCCATTCTCCTGATAAACAATTTGTTTTAATGATGCGTCATAACTATAGTTATAATTTGGTAAAACAAATTGTTGATATTGTCTTACATTACTAAAACCGTTTCGGGCTCCTTTATAAAACACATTCAACCTCGAACTAAATGTTTTGTTGGTAAAGTTTAAGGTAAACTCTGCCTGGTTTGATTTACTAGGTTTCAGATCTGGATTGGCGGCTTGAAACTTTTGGGTATAAACAAGATACAGGGCAGCTTCTGTATTAAGGGCAAAAATAAGTGGAATATCTATCCAGGCTGGTGGCGGATATTGATGGGCCAGTGTGGGCGACTTTGAAGAAATACCATACGCAAGTCCAACATTCCATTCCTTGCTTAAATTAACCTGCGTACTTAATCTTGGTTGTATCGAAAGCGACCCATTTTGCGAATCAAACCGGACTCCTAAATTTGAAGTAATTTTTTTTTCAAAAAGTTTATATGTGATATTGTCAGTGAAATAAAAGCCTGAATTAATTATAGAAGGATTAAGTTCAAATGAGTAAGGGCGGACATTTGTACTATTATAATTAACAAACCGTGGACGATCAGGATCGGAGATAATCCCCTTCCCTCCATTATTGGTATAATTCACATTTATACCATATGATAAATTATGACGGGAGTTGCTTAGATTAAAAAAACTTATAAATTTTAAATTTCCACTTGCTGTTATGGGGTTGCCAATAATTTCCTCAACAGCTAGATATTGACCACCTAAAACTATTCCTTTGTATATGCCAGTGGTATCCTTTGCAGTATAACCCTTTGCTGCCTGATTTAAAAACCATTGCGAATAACTTTCTTGATTTGTTTCTGAATAAGAAAGCGTTAGATTAACATTGTTAACGTACCGGGAAGATATCTTAAAGTCTGTGGTATTGGATAGCCTAATCCCTTCTTGCTTTGAATAGTATTCTCTTCGGCTACCATCATCAGGATCAATTTTGTTAATATCTAATTTACGGTTATAGTCTACGCTGAATTTATTTCTGATAAAACTATTAACATTGTATTGCCAACGTAAGGCGGCTCCATACCGTCTATATTCCTGAAAATTGTCAGTTGGGTTATCGTTAGAAATAGCATAGTTGAAATCAGTGGTTAAGCCACCCATTTTGCCAGGTAGGTTAAAGCCCTTATTTAAAGAATAATTATACGATCCAGCATTAATGTTGGTTGTAAATTGTAAAGGAGATTTACCTGCTTTTCTTTCGATAAGAATTGCACCATCCGTTAATTCTCCATATTCGGCTGAGGCAACCCCCTGTATCACTTCGATCTTTTCTATTGATTCTACCGGAATTTCCCTTAAATCTATCCCTCTAAATGGAACATCCGTTGCTGAGCCAGAGTTGGTTGCAGGCACTACCGCACCCATTCCCCACTGCGTTGCGGGGCGCGATTGCATGTTTGCATCATTCGAAAGCCTTATTCCATCAACAATAATTGGTATACCCAGCGAATTATTCAGATCGTAGGTTCCGCCCAATGTATTTCTTAACGTAAGTGTTTGTGCAATATTGATATTCGGTGCAACCAATTGTTTTCCAGGTAATGTATTTAATACATCCATTAGGCTAAATGCCTGTATCCGCTCTATGGCTTCTTCATCAAAGGTTATAGAAGAAATAGAGTTCTTGCTTTTAGAGTAGGTTGCATAAACTTCAATATCACTTAAGGTTAAGCTATTCTCAATTAAAATGATATCGATTTTTTCTAAAAAATCTTTCTTTTCTACCTTTCTTTCCACTGATTTTTTACCAACAGCAGTAAACCTTAAGCTGATCTGATTTAAACTTGATGGAACCGAAATGGAAAACACTCCTTTCTGATCAGTAAAAGCATACAATTGTGTTTCTTCGCAAAAAACTGTTGCAAATTCTAATGGTTGATTTTTCCCGTCAACAACCTTCCCCTTAATAACAACATTTTGCGCCGATGCAACCGATGCATAGCAGCAGATGATAAAAACGATAAAAAATTTCAAAAACTTTCCCAAACCCTGTATTCTTAATTAGACTGATTCTAATGATTCTGCAAAGATGGGTTTTTATCGCTTTTCAACAAAATTATTTAGACTAATTCTAGATAATTTAACCTTTGTAGCCTAATTCTTACAATTATGTGCCGTTTTAGTTAAAAATCAAATTAACGTCGATGTGACAAAAGAAAACACTTTTGTTTAGGTTCTAATGGTTTAAAAGGATAACTTTGCGGCTTCAAATCCACACAATGAGTGATCAGATAAAACACGAATGCGGAATCGCTTTTATTCGCCTGTTAAAACCACTTTCTTACTACCAGCAAAAGTACGGTACAGCACTTTACGGCCTTAACAAGTTATACCTTTTAATGGAAAAACAGCATAACCGGGGCCAGGATGGCGCAGGTATTGCCACCATTAAACTGGATATGAAACCGGGCAGTAGGTACATCAGCCGATACCGGAGCATGGCATCCAATGCGGTAGCTGATATCTTCGAATATGTACAGAACAAATTTGTTGATATCCAAGAAAATACGCCTGAATTAATGCAGGATACAGAATGGCTCAAAAACAACGTAAGCTTTATCGGCGAGGTGTTAATGGGCCATTTGCGTTATGGTACACATGGTAAAAACAGCATCGAAAATTGCCACCCTTTTTTAAGGCAGAACAACTGGATGACCCGTAACCTGGTGATTGCCGGTAACTTTAACATGACCAATGTTGATGAGTTATTGGAGCAATTATACGAGCTGGGGCAACATCCTAAAGAGAAAGCAGATACGGTAACGGTACTGGAGAAAATCGGCCACTTTTTAGACGATGAGAACCAGGAGCTTTTCGATCAGTACAAAAAAGAAGGACACGATAACGTTGCCATTACGCACAAAATATCTGATAACCTCGATATCGCGAACATTCTGCGCCGCTCGGCCAAAACCTGGGATGGGGGTTATTCTATCTGCGGTATGGTGGGTAACGGCGATTCGTTTATTATGCGCGATCCGGCTGGTATCCGTCCGGCTTATTATTATTACGATGATGAGATTGTGGTTGCTGCTTCCGAAAGGCCGGCTTTGCAAACTGCATTTAATATCCAGTTTAAAGATGTAAAAGAAATCGACCCGGGTCATGCTTTAATTATCAAGAAAAACGGCGAGGTAAGCATGGAGCAGTTCCGCGAGCCTACCGAAAGATTATCATGCTCGTTCGAACGCATCTATTTCTCGAAAGGAAGTGATGTGGAAATTTACCGCGAACGTAAACAGCTTGGCCGTTTGTTAAGCGATAAAATTCTGAAAGCAGTTAATTACGATCTTAAAAATACAGTATTCTCTTTCATCCCGAATACGGCCGAGGTGGCATTTTTTGGTATGGTTGATGGCGTTCAGCGTTATGTACGAAACCACCAGAAAGAAACACTTTTGCATCGGAAAGAACAGCTAACCGATGAGCAATTAGACGATTTATTGTCGCTTGCCCCACGGGTAGAAAAACTTGCGGTAAAAGACGTAAAACTAAGAACGTTTATTACACAGGATGCCGATAGGAGCGAAATGGTGGCACACGTTTACGATACCACTTATGGTATTATCAACAACCACCAGGATACTTTGGTCGCATTGGATGATTCGATCGTTCGTGGTACTACTTTGAAACAGAGTATCATTAAAATTGTAGACCGTTTGCATCCTAAAAAGATCATTATTGTTTCTTCTGCACCTCAGATCCGTTACCCTGATTGTTATGGTATCGATATGAGCAGGATGGGACAGTTTGTGGCATTTGATGCAGCTATACAGTTGCTTACCGAGCGTGGCATGTGGCAGGTAATTGAAGATGTTTATACCAAATGTAAAGCTTCGTTACTTTTACCGAAAGAAGAAATTGTAAACCACGTTAAGGAAATTTATAAACCCTTTACCCCGGAAGAAATTTCGGCCAAAATTGCGCAGATTATTACCCCTAAAGGTACAGTTGCAGAGGTTGAGGTAATTTACCAAAGCTTAGAGAATTTGCATGAGGCTTGTCCGAAAAACAAAGGCGACTGGTACTTCTCAGGAAATTACCCAACCCCGGGCGGTAACAAAGTGGTAAATAAAGCTTTTGTTAACTGGAAAGAAGGAAACAACCAAAGGGCATATTAGCCCCTAAAATACTTTGAATAATAGATAGCTCATATTTTTATATGGGCTATTTTTTTGCGCTTGTTTTTTTGACCACAAAGGCACGAAGACACAAAGAAGATTTTTTTATAATCTGCTATCATTCATTTCGTCATCCTGAATTTATTTCAGGATCTATTTTATGTTGATTTTACTCATATTATCATACCTTAAACAAACATCCAACTCAGTGGTTCGTGTCCTCACGAAACACAAGCATGATATTCAAAATGGCAATTTGTATTTTATGTTCCCGCAAATTAAGCAGATTGAAACGCAGATTTTATATATAGTCCAACTCCGTGGTTCGTGTCTTCACGAAACACTACATGATGTTCAAAATAGTGATTTATATTTTTTGTTCCCGCAGATTAGCAGATTGAAACGCAGATTTTATATAGTCCAACTCCGTGGTTAATGTCCTCACGAAACACAAACATGATGCTTGAGTAGCAATTTGTATTTTTTGCTCCCGCAGATTAGCGGATTGAAACGCAGATTTTATATAGTCCAATTCCGTGGTTCGTTTCCTCACGAAATACAAGCATAATGTTCAAAATAGCAATTTGTATTTTTTGCTCCCACAGATTAAGCAGATTGAAACGCAGATTTTATATATAGTCCCACTCCGTGGTTCGTGTCTTCACGAAATACAAGCATAATGTTCAAAATGGCAATTTGTATTTTCTGTTCCCGCAGATTAGCGGATTGAAACGCAGATTTTTATATATGGTTTGTACCCTCACGGGCGCTACGTTACGTTTTTTTTTGTGTTGTTGCCACCTAAACCTGACATTCGCGTAAAGCCCGGAACGAGGCACGAGTGAGGACTTGCAGCATTGGCAGGACTACCGCTTGATAGTAGCACTATACCTGCTTTTCAATAAAAACAAAAAACAATTAAATATCTCTGTATGATCTGTGTTTCCGTGGCTAAAAATACTCGGTGCCCTCTGTGATATTCTTTGTGAACTCGGTAGTAATAAAAACCTACGCGTAAAATTTCAGATAAGTTTTTACGATCAGCCAGAAGGCAAAAAAGATAATGATTACGCCAGCGATTTTATTCAGTTTCTTTAATGCATCCTCTTTTATTTTATAGCGGAGTTTGCTTGAATAGAAACTTTTTGCACCATCGATGCTTAATTGTGTTGCCATAGCGATAAAAAAGCAGACCAGTTTTTCGTTGAGCATATTGTTCAGCTTAACCGATATAATGCCGCTTACGATAATCCAGAACATGAGGGTTGAAGGCGTGAGGATACACATTAAAAAACCTTTTAGTACATATCCACGTTTGCTTACTTTTTTAAAAGTTGAGTTATCGTAATGTATGGTTATTTTAGAAACCAGGTAATATATACCCACTGCTAACAAAAATAGGCCCCCAATAGAGCCTACATATTTATCAAATTCTGCTTTGTAATCAAAAAACTGACTGCCAAAAAGGACCAGGCCGATTAGGATAATGTCGCTAATAATCACGCCGATGGCTAAAGAAAACCCAGCTTTGAAGCCTCTTTCTATGCTGGTTTTAATCATGGCAAAAAATACCGGTCCGGTTAAAAACGACGAAATAATCCCTGCACCAATACCTAATAAAATGGCTTCAAACATGCGTTTTTGTTTTTACGATTTGCGAATATGCAATTTTATAGTTTAAACAACCAACATTATCGACATCTATTTTATCTGTAAACGAAAAAAGGATGTGTAACATTTTTTAATTTGAAAATTTATATCCGTTCTGGATAAAGTATTATAAAAACAGATCGGCTAAGGTTTAACACTTTACCAGGTTGGTTGTTTTAAAGCTTAGTGTGCTAAATACACTAATTTCGTTACCATGTATTGTTTATTGTTTTTTTTATTTATGTTTAGAGCCACTAAAACTAAATTTAAAAAATGAGTTCAGAACAAACACAAACCAAGTGGGGGCAGTTTATTCCTTTGGTTACGGTATTCTTTTTCTGGGGCTTTGTGGCCGCCAGTAATGATATTTTGATACCGGTATTTAAAAAAGCTTTCGATTTATCCCAGGCCGAGAGTCAATTGGTTTCATTAGCTTTTTATATTGCCTATACGGTGGGCGCTTTAATCTACAATGGTATTTCTGTTATAATGGGGCAGGATATTGTTAACAAACTGGGATATAAAAACTCATTGGCACTTGGATTGGTTATTTCTGCACTCGGAACCCTATTGTTTTATCCAGCAGCGAATCTTCACTCGTTCCCTTTAATGCTTTCGGGTTTGTTTATTGTGGCATTGGGTTTCTCTTTACAACAAACAGTGGCCAACCCATTGGCTATTGCATTAGGGCCAATTACAACCGGTTCGCAACGTTTAACTTTGGCAGGCGGTATCAATAACTTTGGTACTACAATCGGCCCGTTAATTGTGAGCTTTGCTATTTTTGGTTCTGCGGCAAACGCCAGTACCGATATCAGTGTTGAAAGTGTTAAAATTCCTTACCTGATTTTAGGTGTGGCTTTTATTGCTGTTGCCATTTTCTTAAAATTATCTTCATTGCCTGACAGACCAGCTTTGGTTGAAGCTTCGACAGAAGATGCTAAATCTGTAAAAGGTTCTGCATTGAAGTACCCACAACTGGTATTGGGTATGATTGCAATCTTCGTTTATGTAGGTGTTGAAGTATCAACCGCAAGTAATTTGCCGGCATATATGGAAAAAGATCTTGGTTTTGCCATTAAAGATATTGCCCCATATATTTCTTTATACTGGGCAAGTATGATGATTGGCCGTTGGACAGGTGCAGTTGAAGCTTTTACCGATAATGTAAGCACTCAAAAAATATTAAGATTTATTGCGCCTTATTTGGCGTTCGGTATCTTTTTAGCTGTTAATGCTATTGCAAAACACGATTTGGCTCCGTTTTATGTATATGCTTTAATTATTTTGGTTTTAATTATTGCTGATATGGCAAGTAAAGGTAATCCTGCCCGTATGTTGTTGATCTTTTCGGGTATTGGTATCACCGCTTTATTAATCGGTATGTTTACCAAAGGAATGGTGAGTGTTTATGCCATTACCAGCGTTGGTTTATTCTGCAGTACATTATGGCCTTGTATCTTTACCTTAGCAGTAAGTGGTTTGGGTAAACACACCAGTCAGGGTAGTAGCTTCCTCATCATGATGATTATGGGTGGCGGTATTATCAGCTGGGCTCAGGGTGCAGTGTCAGAATTTACAGGTATCCAGTATAGCTATGTTGTTGGTATTATCTGTTTCTCTTATCTGGCATTTTACGCCTGGAGGGTTAGTGGAATCTTAAGATCCCAGGGAATTAGTTTCGATAAGAAACTTTCTGGCGGACATTAATTTTTAATAAAGTATTTTTGTAGCCACGGAGATTAATTTCTCTGTGGCTTTTTTGATTTTATAGATGACAGATAAACCAAGTTTCGACAGCATATTTATGAACCTTGCCACCGATTTGGCAGCCCGTTCGCACTGCGTACGCGCACATGTTGGTGCAGTATTAACGAAAGATACCCGTATTATTTCAATAGGTTATAACGGTCCGCCGGCAGGTACCCATAACTGCGATGAGGAATGGCCTGAAACTGGTTGCGCTCGTGATAGTAAAGGAAGCTGTTCTTTAGCTTTACACGCAGAAGAGAACGCAATCCTTTATGCATCTAAAAACGGCTCGAAAATAGAAGGCTGTACACTGTATACCACTTTATCGCCCTGTATTGCCTGTGCCAGGTTGATTTTGTCATCGGGTATTAAATTGGTGTATTATTCCAAATCTTATGCCGCCTACAAAGGTTTACCAAGCGATGAAGGCGTTGATTTTTTAAGAAAATTTGGGGTAGAAGTGATTTTGATGGAATCGTAAGGCTTATTGGTTCATTGGTCATTTGTTCATTGGGTTAATCGGTTAACTGTTTAAATTGGTTAATTGTAACTCCCACCCAGTCCGTCCTCCTGAACTTGTTTCAGGATCCAATATCGATAGTTCATTTATAACTGTAAACTGCAAATTGAAAACTATTTGATGGTTAATAGTCTGTTGGTTCATGGATGATAGCTAAGTAGCTTAAAGCCTTAATGTCCTTAATTTCTTA
>NZ_DJDT01000342.1 GCF_002432345.1 Pedobacter sp. UBA5917 | reverse complement strand
AAGCGGGACTGAAAACCGCCAAAAGAACAGAACCGCACGTTTTCAGAAAAAATTGTGACTTTTAGAGATTTACGAGATAGATCTCTCCGCTCCCGAATATTCGGGACAGGTTACAGTCGAGATGACGGATTGGGAAAATAGCAATTCGCTTAGGCGAACTAAGGTGGCTTAGGTGGTTTAAAAGTTGTGATGCAATAGATCTCTCCGCTACGTTGCACTTCGGTCGAGATGACGGACTAGTGCGTGATGACAGCAAGGAGAAATGGTTCTCTTAATTACTCAACCCTGCAATGGCATTGATGGTTAAGGCCACAATTACGGTGTTAAAAATAAACGCGATTAAACTGTGTAAAAGCGAAAGCCTCCTGATTTTACGATCCGAGATTTCGACATCAGAAACCTGGAAAGTCATGCCGAGCACAAACGAAAAATAGGCAAAATCGATAAAATCGGGTTCATCATCACCCGGAAATTCCAAGCCTGAACCTTTTTTATCCGTATCACCATCCTGATCGTCGCCATAGTAGAGGTGTGCATAACGCATGCTAAAAGTGGTATGCACCAAAAACCATGATAAAAACATACCCGAAATGGCTACAATCAGATCAAGCGGTTCGATATCTTCATTGATTAGCAGCAAAACCACTGCAAGCAGCCCTGCAAAGGTAGAAACCACTACAATGGCAAAAATCTCGCCCCGGGTTTCATCCTGCATCCTGGCTTTAAGGTGCGTTTCGGCTACAGAAGTATGAAAAAACATGTACCAATGTAAACTGATCAAAACCAAACAGAATACATCCCAACCGAACATGATGTGTGCCAGCACACTCATCTCGAAAAAAAGTGAACCCAGGTAAAGCGCAATACCCGAAAACAGGCTGCTTAACAAAACAAACAATGCCGATCGTTTCTGGATACCCGCCAATTTTGGTTCAACTTCCATTTTCTTAAAATTTAAGCTTAAAGTGTTCTTTTGCCTGTCCTTTTTTAAAATAAACCAGCCCTATCCAAAACAGATCTACCGTTACGGTAACATCAGGGTGGTTTTTAATTTCTGCCCAGGCTTCTTTCATGCCCTGGCTCCAGTAAATATCGTCAAAAATCAGTAGCGAATCTTCATTAACTTTTGGCAGGCACCATTTAAAATAATTCAGGGTAGCATCTTTACGGTGGTTGCCATCGATATAAACGAAATCCAAACTGGGCTGCTTTGCAATAATATCGGGCAGAATGAGGTCGAAATTACCCACATGGAGTTCAATATTATCAAGATTTAAAGCCTCAAAATTCTTTTTTGCCACTTCAGCCGTTTGCGGACAACCTTCTATGGTAATAATTTCGGTTGCCGGATCAGTTTTAGCCAAATACGCGGTGGTAATTCCTAAACAGGTACCCAGTTCTATTGCGCTTTTAGGTCTGGTATTTTTTGCCAGACGGTAAATCAGCTTGGCCAAACGTGGACTTTTCAATGCATTTTTTGCAATCTGACTGACCTTTTTCGTACGGTTTTTATTGAGGTGGGAACCCGCTCCGAGGTCTGTAACGGTGATTATTGAATCGTCATTAAAAAGTTTTTTTCGCTGGTCTTCTATATTTTTGTATTCAGATTTGTCGGTAAAATCGTAAATTACCTCATCAGCTAGCTTGTACACGAATGGCGAATGCGTTCCATGTCGGCTTTTTGCTGTTAAACGGTGTTTAAGGTAATCTGTAATAAATTGAAATAGCATAATATTGCAAAAGTAATTTAAACACCGCAAACGTATGTATGTTTTATGGAAAATAACGCAGAGATAAGTGCTTTAGTAAAATTATTGGATGATCCGGATGAAGAAGTGTTCCACCATGTAGAGCAAAAACTGCTCGAATATGGCGGCGAGGTTGTCCATTTTTTAGAAAATGCCTGGGAACAATCATTTGACGGGTTGTTGCAGGAGCGTATAGAGAATATTGTTCACCAGATACAGTTTAAAACCGTTAAGGAAGATTTAAATTTATGGTATTTAAGCGGTGCCTTCGATTTGTTGCAGGGCGCATTGATTATTAACCGCTATCAATACCCTGATCTTGACGAACAGAAGGTAATTAACCAGATTGAAGAAATTAAACGCGATATCTGGCTGGGCCTGCAATACGAAATGAGTTCGGTTGAAAAGGTTAAACTGATTAACCATGTGTTATACCAGCAATATGGCTTTGGAGGAAATACCAAAAACCACCACGATCCACAAAATTCTTATTTAAACCAGGTACTGGAAAGTAAAAAAGGCAACCAGATTTCGTTGGCCATTATTTATTCTACTTTGGCACAGAAGCTTGATTTACCCGTGTATGGCATTAACCTGCCACAGCACTTTATTTTGGGCTACATTGATGATAGCAAACAGGAAGGAACAGAATATGGTGTTCTTTTTTACATCAATGCCTTTAACCGTGGCAATATCTTCGGCAAACATGATGTTGACCAGTTTTTACGTCAGCTTAATTTAGAGCCTTTACCCGAATACTACCGTCCGTGCAGCAATACCGACATTATCCGTCGCGTAATCAGAAACCTGATTTCGGCCTATGAAAATGCAGGTGCTACAGATAAAGTTGCCGAGCTAACCGAATTACAGGATATTATTGCCGAAAAATAGTTGATCCCAACCCATGTATAAAAAAACGCTTATCCCATCTGCTGTTTTGCTCCGCGTAACGGCCATTATTTTATTGTCGGTTCTGAGCATGCAGTTAAAAGCTCAACAAGCAGCTAAACCTAACGTTATTGCCTACTACTCTGGCCATAATTCGGTGATAGACAGCTTTCCGATCGAAAAATTAAGTCATTTGATTTATAGTTTCGGGCATTTAAAAGGCGACAGCTTAAATATCAAATCTGCAAAGGATTCGGCTCTGATTGCCAAAATGGTGGAATTAAAAAAGCGCAATCCTGATTTAAAGGTGATGATTGCCCTGGGTGGCTGGAGTGGCTGTGCACCCTGCTCGGAAGTTTTCAGCCGTGCAGATGGGCGTAAAACCTTTGCCAAAACCACTAAAGAAATCCTCGATTTTTTTAAGGCCGATGGCATCGATCTTGATTGGGAATACCCCGCAGTAGTAGGTTACCCCGGCCACAGGTACACGCCGGACGATAAGCATAATTTCACCTTACTGATTAAAGAACTACGCAAAAAACTGGGTAAAAAAGCTGAAATCAGTTTCGCGGCAGGCGGCACTAAAAACTGTATCGATTCGTGCTTCGAATGGGATAAAGTGATGCCATTGGTAAATCGGGTTAATTTAATGAGTTACGATCTGGTAAGTGGTTATGCGGTTAAAAGCGGCCACCACTCCCCGCTATATTCTACTAAAGAACAGGATTTATCGGGCGATTATGGTGTAAAAGCCCTAATAAAATTTGGGGTGCCCGCACAAAAAATTGCATTGGGTGCCGCATTTTATGCCCGCATTTTCGAAAACAGCACCGATGCCAACCAGGGCTTATACCAACCTACCAAATTCCTCAGTGGAGTTTCATTCAAAAATTTTAAACAACAGTTTTCTACCGAAAACGGTTATAGCTATTATTGGGACGAAACCGCCAATGCGCCTTATTATTACAATCAACAAAAAAAGTATCTCGCCACTTTTGATGATCCTAAATCAATTTCATTGAAAACAAAATATGTAATCGACCATAAATTAAACGGGATTATGTTCTGGGAACTTACGGATGATGCTTATACAGATGGATTGGTTGATGTAATTGATAAAACAATAAAAGGAATTTAGATCTATTTTAGCATTATAAAAAAAGCGACAGTTTCTATCCGAAAACTGCCGCCTATTAACAACTAAACTTGAGCGCACTAATTATAATCAATAACCAGGATTTTGAACCAATAATTTATTCTGACTGATGGCACTTTGTGGTATTGGCATCAGGTAATTTTTGCCCACATCAAAAGTTCTCTGTCCGCGTGGGGCATCAATAACTTTATAGGTTTTTGTGCTTCCTGATGCCTCCACTAACATGGCACGCTCTTTCCGGTTTAAATTTACATCTGCAATTTTCCATCTGATCAGATCCCAATACCGTTTATCCTCGAAGGCCAACTCAACCCTTCTCTCCTTCCTGATTACAGCCCTCATATTATCTTGGCTTAAACCAGGATAAACCGATGAAATGGTTGGAATACCTGCGCGGTTTCTGATCAGATCTAAAGCGGCATACACAGAAGCATCCGGGCCAACGGCCTCATTTTGGGCCTCTGCATAATTTAATAATACTTCTGCATAGCGAAAGAAATAATAGTTTTGTCCACTCGCTCCCGATTGAAATATATTAACAGTAGTATCCAGTTTTTTGCGCATCGAATAACCTGTATTGGTATTATCGTTGGCATCCGATAAATCGATGGTCTGGTTTGCAGAAGCCCCATTAAATTTGCCAGTATAGGTATTGTATACCTGTCCGGCAAAGGTCGAACCATCGCATACAATAGATTTATAAAAGCGGGGCTCGCGGTTAGCATTTGGGTGATTTGGATCGTAACCAGATCCGCTTTCGTTTATCCCCATACCGTTGGCCATAGCATAATCATCTACTAAATCCTGTGTTGGGTTCATCCCGCCCCATGAGAGTACGGTAGAACCAATACTCTGTGGACCTTGATAGCCTATTACATTACTGCCCTTTATAACTGCTAAATATTCTCTATACAATATTCCCTCGTTATTGTTGTTTCCTGTTTGCAAAAACAATTCATCATATTTCGGATATAAGCTGTAACCTAAAGCCATTACCTTTTTTGCATCAGCCGCTGCGGCAGCCCAACGGCCAAGATCGTTTGATGGGTTATTCTGTTTACTTGCATAAAATAATTCTACCCAACTTTTTAAGGTTAATACCGCACCAAGCGTAATCCGGCCATGACCAGAGTTGCCGTTATTTGTGGGTAATACTTTTATCGCCGCATCCAAATCGGCGATAATAAATTTATAAGTGTCGTCAAAACCAGCTCTCGGATGATTTACATCTGCATCGGTTGCAGTATTATCAGGTTTGCTGATTAATGGCACACCACCATACAACATCCATAGATACTGGTAATTAAATGCCCTGAAGAAATAGGCTTCCCCTAAGCGCTTATCTTTATAAGCCTGAGATAATGCTGTAGAACTACCCACATTGGTGATATAGATATTGATTTTTCTGATATTTCCATACAAATTGTTCCAATACATCCATTGCCCACCTCTACCGTTCCAGTTAATTCCCAGTTCGGCAGTGGGCGTTAAAGTATTTAGGGTTCGGATGGTGTTGGCTGTTGTTGTCCAGTTAAAACCGCACATCGAATTATCCGACCAGTTTTCTATGGGATCGAATACTCCATTATACAGATCGGGCAGGGTGCCATAAATATCATTTAAGAAAAGATCGGCAGTTGATTCAGAAGCCCATGTGGTTTCGTTAGATACTGCCGAAAGATTTTCGACATTAAGTGAATCGTCGCGTTTACAGGCGTTTAACAAGGCAAACACCCCAAATATTAAAGTTATTTTAATTAATTTCATCGTATTTATATTTTATAATCGATTAAAATTGTGCGTTTAAACCAATAGTGACTGATTTCATGGTCGGAAAATAACCACCCCTGTTATTACTGATTTCGGGATCGTAGTTTTGTAAAGGTGTCCAGGTGATCAGGTTTTGGCCCGAAACATAAATTTTGGTTAAACTCATACCAATTTTCTTTGAAACTGCCGAGGGTAATGTATAACTGAAGTTTCCGGTTCTAAGCCTTAAATAAGCTGTACTCCGTTGCCACCAGGATGATGTTTGCATATTGTTATTGGCGGGTGAGCTGGTTATCCTCGGACTTGCCGCATTCGGATTATCTGGCGTCCAATAATCAATAGCAGTAATTGGAGCACTTCTACCGTTAAAGAATGGCCAAACCGCATCCTGCCCCAATTGAATGCTTTTTTGCGCAGCCCCCTGGAAAAGGAGCGACAACTGGAAATTTTTATAGGTAATGGTTGGTGTAAAACCATAAACTATTGCTGGGTAAGTTGGTTTACCGATTTCTACCTGATCATCCACATCAATTTTACCGTTTCCATTGGTATCCTGATAGCGCAGATCACCAGGATGTACCTGCCCCCAAGGTTGTGTGGCTATGCCAGGTTTTAAATTACCAGATCCGTCAAAATCGGCAGCAGTAAAATATCCGAGTGCCTGATAACCAAATTGGGTATCTAAAGCTCTTCCGGTTTTTCTCCTGTTCGGGTTGTTAAAGGTATCATTGGTTTCAAACACCTGCTCCAATTTGTTTTTTGCATAGGTAAAATTACCATCAATAGCAATATTAAGGTCTTTTGCAGGGCTAAAATTGGTTCCGATGGTAAACTCAAAGCCCTTATTGCTCATGGCACCTGCATTTACCTGCGAAATACCAATACCATATTCCACAGGTACCGTTAAATTAGGTGTAACCAGCATATTATTCCTTTTTTCTGAGAAATAATCAAATTCGAAGGTAAAAAGTCCTTTAAGAATGCTTGCTTCAATGGCTATGTCCATTTTCTTTGCTTTTTCCCAGGTAATATTGGGATTAGCCTGCGAATTTTCGTACAAACCCTGCGTACCCAATCCTCCTAATATGGCTGCATTACCATAAATGCTATATGCAGATTGGTATTGGAAGGGACTTCCGGCCAACTGACCTGATATGCCATAAGATGCCCTAAGCTTCAGGTTGCTAATCCAGGTTACATTCTTCATAAAACTTTCTTCAGATAAGCGCCATCCCACAGAAAATGCAGGGAAAAAGCCAAAGCGATGTCCGGGAGCAAAATAATAATGTCCATCATAGCGGCCACCTGCCTCAAAAAGGTACTTATTATCGTAAGCATAAGTTGCCCTATACACTAAAGAGCGCTGCTTGGTTTGACCCGAACTTCCATCGTTAGATAAATCTGTAGCTACACTACTGCCAGCAAATAATTCGGGAATGGGTACATTATAGTTATTTCTGCCTGCACTAAAAGCCGATGATTTACTATTTCTTAATTCGAATACCAATAAACCGGTAACAGCACTTTTCCCGAAATTGTTGGCATAGTTTATATAACCCTGATAGGTAAAAGCCTGGGTTTGGTGATATTCTTCGGAAAAGGATGGTAAAGTTGTGGGTGTAAACTTATTGTACACCAATGGCCGTTTTGTGGTATCAAGTGTATAGTAAGTGTACGGTTTATTCCAGGAACGCCTAAAACTCTGAATAACATTTGATCCTCTATTGGGATTGTCATTAGTATTACTGTAAGGATCGGTTGGGTTAAAATCATAAGCGGCAACGGCTTTTACACTTAAACCTTTTAAAGGTAATTTTTGCTCGATGGAAAATTGGGTGAGCATAACATTCCCGAGACTTTTCTGATAACTTTCATTATCGTAAAATCTGGCGTAGGTATTTGAATGTAAGCCATTGCTATATATTAAGGCTTCCTGAGGATCGTTTGGTCTGATAATAGCCATTGAGTTAAAGGCATCTGTAGTGTTTAAACCATCAGCAGTGAGGGTCCGATCTTCTACACGGCCGTTTAAAGCCAGCTCTACCTTAGTGGTTTTAGTGGCTTCTACCTGTAGATTACCTGAAAGGTTGTAGCGTTTATAATTTAGCTTTGGCAGTGCACCATCCTGATAATAATAACCCAAACCCATTGCATAAGTTACTTTATCCGAACCTCCGGATAGGGATAAACTATGACTGGATTGTAAAGTATTTGTTTTAAGAATATCTTTAAAAGCATTCGAATTTGGATAAGCGTCAGGATCGCTGCCATCCTGATACTTCCTTAACATATCAGCAGTAAATGGCTGGGTAAGTCCATCGTTTACCGCTGCAGCATTTTTCATGGTGGCAAACTGATAAGAATTAACCAGCTCGGTAATCACTGTTGGCGATTGCCAGCCTACCCATCCGTCGTAGCTTAATTTTGGTGTACCTACCTTACCACGTTTCGTAGTTACCAAAATTACGCCGTTTGCACCTGCGAGGCCATAAGGAGCAACAGCAGCCGCATCTTTTAGCAGGGTTATCGATTCGATATCTGAAGGGTTTAACTGATTGTAGTTTCGTGGAATACCATCAACAATGTAAAGCGCCTGTTGATTACCGGTTGTCGCGGCTCCCCTTATCCTAATGGTAGCAGCATCGTTACCGGCCTGCCCACTGGGCTGGGTAAATATAACACCAGGAGCCCTACCGGCCAGAACGCTCGATAAATCGCCCACGGGCTGTTTTGCTATTGCATCGCCTTTTATGGTAGAAATTGCTGCGGTTAAGGAACCTTTTTTTGCCGTTCCATAACCCACAACTACCACCTCATCTAACTTGGTTTGATCGTCGGCTAAACTGACTATACCTAGATCACCACTTTTCGTAAAATTGACTTCTTTGGTTACAAAACCGCTATACGAGATAATTAAGGCACCAGCTGCTGTGGCGTTAATTTTAAATTCTCCAGCCTTATTACACACCGTGGCCACATTTGTGCCTTTTAACCTTACAGTTGCCCCTTCTAATGGCAATTGTTTTGTATCTACAACTTTTCCGCTTAGCGAGATGCCCGTTTGGGCAAAACTGTATGCGGTTAATAGCAGTAGCATGCTTAAAAAGTAAATTTTCTTCATTTTGTTATCATTTAATTTGGTTAGTTTGAATTGTTTTAGTGCTGCACTTATTGCTATTTTTTAGGGCGTTGGTAAACCCTCACATAGTCGATTTCGAGTTGATTGGGAAAGGGAGTTGATGCTTTAACTTCCCCTCCGTTCATCCCACCTAAGGCGAGATCAAACAGCATATAATGTGGTTGTTTAAATGGATTTTCAGCTTTGCTATCCTTATTTTGCAGCTGGCTTAATTTTACCTCATTGATCAGTTGGTCATCAACATACAGCGCAATGTGTTCTTCGTCCCAGTCCATTCGCCAAATGTGGAACTGATCGGCCCATTTTTTACCTCCCAATGCAGATACGGCCAGGTTTTTAGAATACCATTCTGCTTTGCCATCCTTATCAGCACATGCAATATTGGCCAGTAATTTATCCTGATAATATTCCATCATGTCGATTTCACCGTTTGCCGGCCACTCGTTTTTAACACCAAGCGTCCACCAGGCTGGCCATAAACCTGCGGCAGTATTGATCCTTCCCCTCATTATAAAGCGACCATACTGCCAGGCATGTAATCCCTGGGTATTGATACTTGATGAGGTATATTTAATATATTCTGGTTGGTTACGCCACGATTTGCTGTCTTTTTTGTACCATGGATTGGCTTTGGTTTCGCGCCGGGCTTCGATAATCAACAATCCATTTTTACAATAGGCATTTTCATTCTGATACCATTGTAATTCATTGTTCCTTACAAAACCATATTCAAAGCGCCAGTTTTTAGCATCTGGGGCACCATTGTTATTAAATTCGTCAGCCCACACCAATCGATAATCTTCGGTTTCATTAGCAGCTCTTTTTAAAACAAAACCTGAATTGATAATAACTGGCCAAAAAAAAAGCACGGTCAGCAAAAATTTTAGCTTAACACGCCCTGCTGGGGTAGGGTGGATTCTCATAAATGTGATTATCTGGTTATCGTACCAAGGAAAGTTGCATACCTTGATACAGATATGTAATAATTTGCCTTAAATACTTTACAAATAAGCACACAAAAAGAAAAATAGAGGCGGTACAAAATGATATAAAAAGGGGTTAAATTCGTACATTTTACCGCTTTAAGAAGAAATAAAGGTGGGTATATTACCAATTCACAGTACCTGCACTGAAAATTATGAAATGCTGATCCTGTTTTAGTTATTTGTTAACGATTGCTGATTTGGGTTAAGGCTACCTTTATATTTCTTTACATAAGCAGAAGGGTTAAGGCCAAATACTTTTTTAAATTGGGTACGAAAATGTTTAATATCGTTTATGCCCACCTGGAAAGCAACCTCATTAATATTGGCATCACTTGTTAACAATACCACCGCAGCGCGGCGTAAGCGGATATGACGGATAAAGGCGTTGATGGATAGTCCGGAAATGCGCTTAATTTTCCGGTATAATCCCGAATGGCTCAGGCCTGTTTCGTAAGCCAATGTATTAATGGATAATTCGCTGTCGTTAATGTGTTTTTCTACAAAATTAATGCATTGATCTAAAAACGAACTAAAATCGGCCGATACCTTGCCGGGGTTATTTAAAGTAATGGTATCTAAAAAATATTTTTGAAGTTTACTCCTGTTTTTAAGGATATTTTCGACGCGGGCCATTAAAAGCTTGTTTTCAAACGGCTTTGTAATGTAATCATCAGCGCCACATTCTATTCCGGTAAGTTCCGAATCGGCAGATGTGGTAGCGGTTAACAATATTACGGGGATGTGTTCTAATGCAGCATCACTTTTTACCTGTTGGCAAAGCGCTACACCGTTCATATTTTTCATAAAAATATCAGAAATCACCAGATCGGGTACAAACTCTTTTATCATCTGCAAGCCAATGGCACCATCTTCGGCTTCTTTAACCGTATATTTCTCCTGGAGTAGCCTTTTAAGGTAGTTCCTGATCTCCTTGTCATCATCAACAACGAGAACCGTTTTTTTATCAGTTACAAAACTGGCTGCAGTAAGCTCAAATTCTTTGATATTGGAATATTCTTTTTCTTCAACTTCTGGATCATCAAACATCAAACCAGATAAACCATGTTTTACAGGTGGCGTATCTATCAGTGTTCCGGTTTCTATATGGGCTAACCCTTTTTTAAAGGTGAGGGTGAAAATAGTCTGCCTGTTATCTTCACGCAGGTAAGAAACCCTGCCCTGATGTGCAGATACCAGCTCTTTTACCAGATATAGGCCAATGCCAAAACCAGATCCCGTAAATTTATTTTCGGCCTGGAAATATTTATCGAATATTTTTTCGGCATTGTCTTTTTCATTTGAAATGCCTGCTCCGCTATCTATCACCTTAATAGCTACCTCTGTTTCGAATTCTACCAGTTCAAGAGAAATTTCACCATTTGCGGGTGTATACTTAAAGGCATTTGAAAGCAGGTTAAAAACACAGATTTCTATTTTTTCGTAATCAACATATAAAATGATGTTGGGATCAGGAGAAATGAAGTGGTAATTTATTTTTTTTGAAGACGCGGCACTTTCAAAACATTTATATACCTCTTCGCATAATGCATGAATATCAACAGGATAAATTTTCAGTTTTTGACTTTCATTTTCGAGTTTCCTAAATCCCAATAACTGATCGATTAAATTTAATAAGCGCTTGGAATTCCTCAGCATAGTATTCAGTTCCGTTTTTACATCCAATCGGTCGAAATTTACGAGCAGTTCTTTAATCGGATTGATGATTAGTGTAAGAGGCGTTCTAAATTCGTGCGATATGTTTGTAAAAAAAGTGAGTTTTTTCTCGTTTAGGTCCTTTTCCTGTTTTACCTGCAATTTAGCAAAATCAACCTCGTAAGCCATGCGGATTTGCCGCGAGCGGTACTGTATAAAAACATAGATTAATCCACTGGCACATGCGAGATAAGACAGATATGCCCACCAGGTGCGATAAAATGGGGGCAACACCACAATGGTTAGTAAAGTAGTAGTATTATCGGCAATATTTCCCTGCTCATCTAATCTTACCTTAAAATAATAGGTACCCTCTGACAAACGATTATATACGGTGTTTGTATTATTACTTTTTATACTCCAGGTTTTATCCCATCCCTGCAAATAGTAAGCATATGACCATTCGGCCTGACCTATATATTTTGGCGAAATAAAACTTAATGCTACCGTGGCTTCGTTATATGGAATTTTGATCGCCAAGATCTTATCTGCTGTTTTTTCAGTAACATATTGTAGCTGTTTGGCAATGGGAAGATTGTTTATGCTAATTCCGGTTAAATAAATATTCCGCTGTTTTTTGTAGCTTTTAAAACTTTCTGGGTCAATAACATTCAAGCCTTTTATACTGCCAAATGCCATTTCTCCGGATTTGAGTTTTATAGCTGCATGATAAGAAAGTTCATTACTGAGCAGACCTGTTTCTGTATTAACTGTTTTAAAAGTTCTTTTTGTAGGGTTATATATTGATATGCCACCCAAAGTGCTGATCCATAAATTAGATTGTTTATCTTCTATTATATTTATAACAGCATTATTGGCCAGTCCTTCGGTTTCCGTATAGCGGGTAAAGCTATGTTTCTGCATATCAAAAAGCTGTAAACCTGCTCCTTCGGTAGCAATCCACAATTTCTGTTGCCCATTACTCCTGATATCTCTTACAGCAAAGCCGGTGTAGAAATATCGATGTGCTTTATTTATCCGGTCAATTTTAATCAAAGCATCGTAGGTTCCCGCCCATAATTGCCCGCTTTCATCTTCAAAAAAACTCAGGATGTTAACCAGTTTCGGATCGAAACAGATCATACGTTTCTTATCTGCATCGAAAATATAAACAGCGCCTTCTAAACAGGTACTTATCCAGAGGGTGTTTTTTTTATCGAGAAAGAGTTGCCAGGTATTACGGTCCTCTTTTCCTGTTCTTGAATTAATGCAGCTGTAATGTTCGAATGTATTTTTAGAAGGATTATAATGTAACACACCACCACCCCACGTGGTTAACCAAACCTTATCATCTGCGGTAGTAAGAATAGAAGTTACATAATTGCTGGAGATGGCAGGCGTTGTTCTTGTTGTATAGTTTTTAATCTGATGCGTTTTGAGATTAAAACTACAAAGCCCATAACCATCGGTACCGACCCAAAGGTTATTATTTTTATCCTCGCTGAGTGAAAGTATTTCTTTGTTCACCAATGCATTGGCCAATCCTGATTGTTTAAAATTCCGTATTCCGGTAGCTGCGGGTTCTACCATAATCCCTCCCTTACGAAGGGTTCCTACCCACATTCTGTTGCCTTTATCATGAAAAATAGAAAATATGGATTTACTTAGGTTTTCAGGTTTAATATCAAAAATATACTCTTTTGGCGGTTTTAGATCCGCAGTTTTTTTTGATAAAACACCATCTCCGTCAGAAGATATCCAGAGTGTACTATCTTTAACTGAAAGACTAACAATACGGTTTCTACTGGTATAAACCTGTTTCAATTGGTTATTAATGTAGCAATACAAACCATCATCATTACCCAGCCAGAGCTTTCCCTGCTGATCGAGCGCTAATGCATTATTATTGACTACATTTTTATTTAATTGATAAAGCGCATTTTTTTTATAATCGTAAGTTAAAAGACCAACGTTTCTCACCGTCGTCCAAACGCCTTTGTTGTTTAAGCCAATGGCCGATATGGAAAAATTATATTGCTTGATGGATTTACCGGTTATCAACGGAATTCTATGTCCGATCAATTCTCCTTTGTTATATCTTAACAAGCCATAATTAGTAGTCCCGATAAATACATTTCCATAATGATCTACTTTAATATCGGCAATATTTGACTGAAGCCGTTTAACAATCCCATTATCATCAAAACTGAGGTGCTTAAAAGAATCAGAGATGGGGTCAAAAATGTTAAGACCGCTGCTTGTACCAATCCATATCCTACCTTCGGTATCTCCGTTAATACATACAATCCAATTCCCATCAATAGAATTGGGCTGGTTAAACTGGTGACGATATATTTTGAAAGCATGTCCATCATAACGGTTTAAACCATCATGAGTACCCATCCATATAAAACCGGACCTATCCTGATATATGGCATTAACCGAGCTGTTAGACAGACCTTGATCTACCCCTATTGGTTTTTCCACCAAGGGCAGCTGTGCCATTATTTTAGTTGTTAAAAAACAGCATAATAACAAAAAATAGCGATACATAGACAACAAAATCAATTCTCTATCTATAAATCTACTAATTAAATTGCACGGTGTATAAACAATTAATTTTAACAAATGCCCTCAAGGCCTATAATCAGAATTTGACCCTAAAGTAAACGAATTTACCCTCTATTTTGCATGATGTTAAATGCTATAATTGAAGATCAAATCCTCAAATCATATCATGCGAAATTTACTATTCTCTTTTATTCTGTTTTTGCCAATTACTTTTTGTTTTAGCCAAGCTAAAAAAGAAACAGGACCTTTTACATTTATAGATACCGGCGGTAAGCCAATTAATGCCCATGGTGGAGGGATTTTATACCATAACAACACTTATTATTGGTATGGGGAGATAAAACGTGGAAAAACATTTAAAGTTCCGGGATCTAACTGGGAAAACTATAGGGTAAATGCGGGTGGCGTTTCTTGTTATTCATCAAAAAACCTAAGAGAATGGAAATTTGCCGGCGTAGTGCTCCCCGCCAACAAAACAGACCAAAACAGCGATCTGCACATTTCTAAAGTGATTGAAAGGCCCAAAGTAATTTATAACAAAAAAACGAAGCAGTTTGTAATGTGGATGCATATAGATTCGGATGATTATGCTTATGCCAGATCGGGTGTAGCCGTAAGTAATTCGCCAACAGGACCATTTAAATATCTGGGAAGTGAAAAACCCAATGGCAATATGGCGCGCGATATGACGATATTTGTAGATGACGATGGCAAGGCATATCACTTTTATTCTTCAGAGGATAATGCTACCATGCATATTGCTCTTTTAACAGATGATTACTTAAAGCATACCACAACAGATAAAAGAATCCTTATTGGTTTAAGCCGGGAAGCACCGGCTGTATTCAAATATCAGAAGAAATATTATTTAATCACTTCCGGATGCACTGGGTGGTCGCCAAATGAAGCCAATTATGCGGTGGCTAACGACATTTTAGGTGAATGGAAGGCTTATGGAAACCCCTGCCTTGGTAAAGATGCTGATAAAACCTACTATGCACAGAGCACTTTTGTACTTCCCGTACAGGGAAAAATAAATCAATTTATTTTTATGGCCGACCAATGGAGTAAACTGGATCTCGAAAAATCAAAATACTTATGGTATCCACTAAGTGTAAATACCGAAGGATTACCCGAAATTAAACCCTATAAATAATTATACTCTCTATCTAAACAATTAATGTTTCTTATCATACAGCATATTAATTTATGCTGTATGTTTTTATTTTATGGGGCTCCAAAATTTACCACCCAGAAATTTTGTTTCTCACCTGCACCTGCCTCTTTATTTTGGGCATCCATCATTGCTTTACAATGGCTTACACTATTTTTCCAGGCAGCAATTACCTGATCGGCATTTTTATAACCCTCGGCCAAATTTTCGGAAATAAAAATTCCGGTATAACCTGCTGATGCAGCCCTTTCATTTGGGCTTGTTCCTTCTGGCGGCAGATGGTTAAAATAATTTCTTTGCGCCATATCACTGGCATGGGCAAGGGCTGCATGCTGTAAAAAATTGTTTAATGATAAATTCGGCACCGGTGGCATGTAATCGGTACCGCAATTGCAACCGCTTTGTCGTAACAGGTTAATTTTATCGATAAGCTGATTTATTTCTGTTTCTGGTGTGGGCACAGCTTCCTTTTTACATTGAACCAGTAAAAGACAAAGCATTATTCCTGCAAAAGCCAGTCTTATTTTTTGAAAATATTTCTCCATATTTATTTATACAACAAAAGGAGGAAGCTATACAGCTACCTCCCTAATCAATATCAAACTGAAAAAGGATTAAAACGCCCTTTCTCTTCCCATTGTAACATTTTTACCAGTATAAAAGGTATCACCTGAAGGGCCCGGAGAACCACTATCGCGTTCCATCTGCATGTTAATAATCAGCCACATCGGTTTATTAACGGAATTACTCATTACATGCCTTGCTTTCCATACATTATCAATATAATAATGGCATTCTACATCTGTTGCATTTATTTTATTATACCAACACTTGTAATTATGGTACGAACCTGCGTTAGAAACTGGTGTAAGTATATTTTCCCAGCTCCCATCATAAGTGTTCTGCCAAACCGTGTTGCTGCCTTTAAATTCCATTATATCACTTTCAGGCGGCCACGAATTTACACCTGTAATCCAAAAGGCTGGCCATGTTCCTCTTGCCGTAGGCACTGCAAAATCGCCGGATATGGTGTAACTTGGAAACTGATCATTAATTACCACCTGCTGTTTTGCATGGCACGTGCCCGAATAATACCAGATTGGAACATTAGTAAAACCATTGGAAGTACTATTGCCTGGAGATGAAGATAAGCGTGTAGCTTTAATTGTAAGTACATTACCACTACTTAAATAAATTTGGTTATGGTTAGTACTACTGCCTACCATACGGGCAGTACCATTATGATCAGTACCCCAGGGATAATTATAGTTCCATTTAGCGTGAAAGTCTGTGTAGTTGGCGAAAGATGTACCGTCTATTAATGTTTCCCAGGCTTTTACTTTACCATTTTCAGATTCTGATTGAACTTCGACTCTGCCCTTTTTACAGGCAAACAGTGATACAGACATGCATGCAAACAGCATACACCATTTCATTGTTTGATTTCTCATTTTTTTGATTTTGTTTAAAATTTGGTTAGTATTCTTTAGTAAATACCTTAGGATCAAATATTATTGCAAAATGATTTCCGGAATCACTACAAACAAAGCTATAGAGCTCTTCTACAAAATAAGAGGTGATAAATCGGATAAAAAGAGTGGTAAAATGGGCATTTTAGGAGTTTTTAAAGACAAAGAATCAAGCTGTTGCCTAAACATTATTTATTTTTGATAACGTGTAAAAACAAAGCGCCTGATCGTAATGCTACGATCAGGCGCTTTGTTTAATTTTAAGCCATTATTTACAGGTATAACTTAATGTATATTTAGCATTATAAGTTTCTGTAGTGGGATCGCCTCCGAAAGGATAAAAAGTAGAAACATCTGAAAAATTAATTGATGTGGCGTTTCCTTTTGCATCATACTGCGAAGTAACGGTAATAATATCATCACTAAAAGGGTCTCCGTTTTCATCAACCGTTTTAGACACACTTTTAATCAGCACATTTTTAGACTGCTTACCAAAATACCCACCGGGAAAATAATCTACATGATAGGAAAGCGGATCAGCTATTTCGTAGGTATTAACGGCAATTTCATTAGAATAAGAATATGTGGTGGTTTCGGTATAACGGAGATCCGCACTAACCGACACCGCTTTAACCAAATTTCCATTTGAATAGGTCAGATCATCTGTGGTACTCAGTTCTTTATTCAGATAATTTTTAACCTGAATTAAATAACCATCGCTATTGTAGGTGTATTTTTTGGTATAATCGTAATAAACTCCTCCAACCATAATTGTACCCGCGCTTCCACTTGATACGGCCCGTCCATTTTCTAAAATAATTTCGGCCATATAACCGCTCTCATCCACTGCAGTAATCTTATTGGCAGAATAAGTGTAGGTATTGGTTTCGGCGCCGGTAGTGGCTTTCGAAATTCTTCCCTGCGTATCGTAAGAAAAATTGATAGTATAACTATAATTACCTAAAAGATCAAGGTCGGCTTTTAAGCTTGTTAGTTTACAACCATTGCCTTTAGCGAGCAGCTGTTCGTTCCAATTGATTTCTTTTTTACAACTGGCTATTGATACGATAGCAACTGAGGCTATCATAGCATATTTGATTATTTTTTGCATTAACTTAGAATTAAGAGGTTAAAATATCAGCAAAGATATTAAAATTTCTCTCTTTTCATCCAGTCAGCCAACAAGTTAAACCAATCTACATCCGAAGTTTTATTTATTAAACCAAAGCCATGCCCACCGTTTTCGTAGAGATACAGATCGGTGTTTACCCCATGTTTTTTTAATGCCTCATTCATGAGCACACTGTTTTCGTAAGGAACAGTTTTATCGTCTTTTGCATGTACCAGAAAAGTTGGAGGTGTTTTTTTGGTTACATTTTTATTGGCAGAAAAATAGTGTTTAAGGTTCTCGGGAGGATTTGGGCCCAATAGATTCTTCATTGTTCCGGTATGCACCGATTCTTCGAAGCTGATAACAGGATAAATCAATGCCCCGAAATTTGGTTTTAAATCTATTTTTTCAGGGTTGGCAATTTTTATGTCGTTATAATGAACGATTAAGGTTGATGCAAAATGCCCTCCGGCAGAGAAACCCATAATCCCGATTTTGTTGGTTTTGATCCCGTATTTTTTGGCATTTTTTCTGATGATGTAAATCGCCTGTTGTGCATCCTGCAACGGGCCATAAGTTTTATCAACCATAATCGCATCGCTCGGCAAGCGGTACTTTAATACGAATGCAGTAACCCCAATGGCATTAAACCTTTTGGCCACATCTGTTCCCTCATGGCTAAAAGCGAGGCCGCTATAGCCCCCACCCGGACAGATGATCACCGCTGTTCCTGTAGCAATGTTTTTAGGAGCCTCGAAAACCATAAATGTAGGTACCGATACTTTGGTTACGCTCAGTGTACCGTTAGCACGTACTTCGGTATTTTCAACATAATCTGCAGGTGTTGGTTTGGCACCAGGAATATCGCCTGAATAAATTGGGATTATTTCTTGCGCTTTTGCTGTAACTAAAAATGACATTAATGCTAGGATTAAAATGGCCTTCATATTTATCTGCTTTCTTTTTTATTAGCTCTAAGATAATATAATAATGACTTATATTCTTCAGCTGTCATTAAGTTAATTGGGATAAAAAACGGCGTTTGCATTATCAAATTTGTTATGCTGATGTATTGATCATAAACTTTGAACGATGTGAGGATATTCCATTTTGCAAAAGACCGGTAATTATCGGTAATACCTTCGATGCCCTCATCAGTGATTATGATCTTACGCGTGTTTGTAGGAAATGCCAGATTCGAAGTATTTGTAAATCTGGCCCAAAAGCTGCGTTTTGTCCTTAACAGCCTACTAAAAGCAGATAAAGCAACAACCCAACAGAAAATTAATGCAGTTAAATCTAGCTCTTCATTCTTTACAATGTAATGCAGATAGCTATAAGTAATAATTCCCAGTATAAAAAAGATCAATGAAACAAGCTTAAGCCTCTTACTATAGGTTTTCCAAATTAACTGGTTTGCTTCTAACAAGCTTTTTTTCACATTATGGTCTTCAATTACGATATTCATACGTTACCTGTCCTAATAAAAGTGTTGGCTAAAACTCCATTAAATATGCTTTTAAAAAATCGTTGATATCGCCATTTAAAACCGCATCGGGATTGGAGGTTTGGTAATTGGTACGGTGGTCTTTCACCCGCCTGTCATCAAGCACATAACTCCTGATCTGCGAACCCCATTCTATTTTCTTTTTCGATCCTTCAATAAGCGCGGTAGCTTCGTTACGTTTCCGTTCTTCAATTTCGTATAACTGCGACTTTAATAAACGGATTGCATTTTCCTTATTCTGCAACTGCGATCTCGACTCCTGGTTTTTAATAATGATACCTGATGGTTTATGATATAAACGTACGGCGGTTTCTACCTTATTAACATTCTGTCCGCCAGCTCCTCCGGCCCTAAAAGTTTCGAATTCTATATCGGCAGGATTGATATCGATTTCTATCGTATCATCAACCAATGGATATACATAAACGGAAGCAAAAGAAGTATGCCTGCGGGCATTCGAATCAAAGGGAGAAATGCGGACCAAACGGTGCACGCCGTTTTCGCCTTTAAGGTAACCGTAAGAGAAATCGCCATCAAATTGGAGCGTTACCGATTTTATACCTGCAACCTCCCCTTCCTGACTATCCTGTTCTGTAATTTTATATCCGTTTTTCTCGCCCCACATCATATACATCCGCATCAGCATGTAGGCCCAATCGCAACTTTCTGTTCCACCAGCACCAGCTGTAATCTGTAATACAGCAGAAAGCTGATCCTCTTTATTGCGCAGCATGTTTTTAAGCTCCAGTTCTTCTACAGCGGTTTTGCCGATCTCGAACTGGTCTTTTAACTCTGTTTCTGAAGCATCGCCTGATTGGAAAAACTCAAACATCACTGCGGTATCTTCTACTGCATTGTTGGTTTGGTTAAAGCCCTCGGTCCACTTTTTCTTTGAACTGATTTCGGCTAATATTTTTTCTGCTTTTTTTGGATCGTCCCAGAAATCGGGCGCCATTGTTAATTTTTCTTCTTCGCGGATGGCGTAAAGTAGCTCATCAACGTCAAAGATACCTCCTCAGCGACGTTACTCTGTCCCTTAAATCCTGAATTTGTTCTTTGGTCATGCAGCAAATATAGGAAATTTAACCTCCCTTTTTGTAGGAGGTGATCTTGTTGGTTTTGCTACTCTTTTACCATTAAGAAATTAAAAACATTAAGTGTTACAGGCCGCATCAGTTAATCAATTTATACAATTAACCAATAATCAGTTTTCAATTGGCAGTTTGCAATTACCAATGAACGAATGCCCAATGAACAAATGAACTAAATTATTTCTTCATAACCATATAATCCAGCGTAAGGTTAGCAAGCAATTTAACTCCAAGTACAAAACCACTTTCGTCAAGATAAAAATCGGGTGTATGGTGCGATGCGGCTTTTAATGGATCTTTACCTTTGGGCATGCCTCCTAAAAACACAAATAAGCCTGGTACTTTTTCCTGGAAAAATGAAAAATCTTCTGCACCGGTAACCGGCGGTTTCAATTTTACATGGTCAGCGCCGGCAGTAGTCTGCATACTCGGCAGCATTTTTTCGGTCAGCGCAATATTATTGTAGGTAACGGGATAATGGTTGCTATATGGGATTTTTACTTCGGCTGTTGCACCACCTGCTTCTGCAGTTTTGGTTACAATGGTTTTAATCCGGTCGATAAACATCGCTTCATCTTCTTTACTGAAATTACGCACAGTACCCAGCATTTCTACCTTTTCGGGGATAATATTGGAACGTACCCCACCGTTGATGGCACCTATGGTAACTACCCCTGGATTTTCGGTAACGTTTAAATTTCTGCTTACAATGGTTTGCAGGTTATTTACAATCTGCGCCGAAATTACCACCGGATCGATACTGCTCCATGGATAAGCGCCATGTGCCTGCCTACCGGTAACTGTAATTTTCATATCGTTTACCGCAGCCATGGTTCCACCTGGACGGTAGGTTACATTGCCCACTTCGGTTTGGGAATTGATATGCAAGCCAAAAATCACATCAACTTTTGGATTCTCTAATACACCTTCTTTAATCATTAATGCTGCGCCACCCTCATCTCCGGCCGGGACACCTTCTTCAGCAGGCTGAAAAATGAACTTTACGGTTCCCTGGATATCTTTCTGCATCGAAGCCAGCACTTCTGCAACGCCCATTAAAATGGCCACATGACTATCATGCCCGCAGGCATGCATTACCCCAACTTCCTGTCCGTTATATTGCGTTTTTACTTTTGAGGCAAATGGTATATCTACCCTTTCGGTTACAGGTAATCCATCCATATCGGCACGCAGAGCCACAACCGGACCCGGCTTACCTCCTTTTAAAATACCCACCACACCTGTTTTAGCTACACCTGTGGTTACTTTTATACCTAAGGATTCGAGATGTTTTGCAATAATACCTGCTGTTCTTACCTCTGTATTGCCCAGTTCGGGATGTTCATGAAAATCGCGCCTCCAGCTAATTACTTTCTGCTCAATGGCATCAGCTTTTTTTGAAACATCTGCTCTTAAGGCTGATTTCTGGGCAAAGGCATTCAATCCCAAAAGGGAGAAAACAATCAGGTATATTTTTTTCATAAAAAGGTTATTGGTTTAGGTGCCCTAATCTAAACATTTTTAGGCGATTTTAGATTGATCAACTTTAATGGCAAACTGGCTGTTGCGGTCTAGATTTGTCAACTTTAAATAACAAACTGGCCATTAAAGTTGACAAATCATGGAAATTTAAATAGCAAACCGGCAACTAAAATTTACAAATCTCCTTACCCAAACATTCCTTTAAGTTTATCCATAATCCCACCTTCGCCGGTTTGCCCGGGTTGTTGCGCCTGCCCGCCATTAAACATTCCGATTACATCGCTTACATCAAATTTGCCATCGCTACCGCCAAGGCTCCCCAAAACATCTTTCAGGTTAAAAGAGCTATCGTTCGGATCGTTGGTTTTTTGGGTAAATTTGGCAATCAAACCCGGGATGATACTTGATGCCAGAGATTTTGCCGTATCGACATTAATGCCCAGCCCACTCAATTTATCGACGAAACTGCCCGATGCCTGCTCGGCCACCTGTGTTCCTTCCGCTTTGTTGCCATTAAAGATATCGGTTAAGGCCCCGATATTCCCAGAAGATAAATGATCTTTCAAGCTGTCGAAAATAGATCCCGATGCCGCCTGGATAACGGCTTCGTTGTGCTCGTTTGGAATATCAGCATTGTTTACAACACTTTCCTGTACGTTTTCACGTACCAACTCGTTTAAATTTTCTAACATGGTGTAGAATTAAAAAGGTTAAAATAATTAGTGAACTAACCGGGACGTTACACTAATTTACTATGTTTAAACGGCAATAAAAATTCTTAACGTTTTTTGAACATTAAAAAGACCGTTTTAAATTTTTGCTTTATTACTTTTACAAAAAAACAAAGATTATGTTACCTAAAGTAAATTTTACAGAAACAGAGGCTTACAAATATTTAGCCGATCATTTTATAGATATTAATCAAAAAAGCATTAAAGATCTTTTTGCCGAGGATGCAGATCGTTTCGATAAGTTTTCTGTTTTTTTTGAAGATATTTTATTGGATTACAGTAAAAACCGCATCAGTGACGAAACCCTGGCATTGTTGATCCAACTGGCACGGGAGTGTAAACTTGACGAAGCCATTAAATCGATGTACAATGGCGATAAGATCAATGAAACAGAAGATCGCTCGGTACTTCACATTGCCTTACGTAATTTAAGCAATACGCCGGTTTTGGTTGATGGCAAAGATGTAATGCCTGAAGTAAATGCAGTGCTGGCTAAAATGGAAAAATTTAGCAACAGCATCATCAGTGGCGAATGGAAAGGTTACACGGGCAAAGCCATCACAGATATCGTAAACATCGGCATTGGCGGTTCCGATTTAGGACCGGTAATGGTTACCGAAGCATTAAAACATTATAAAAATCATTTAAATATCCACTTTGTTTCCAATATTGATGGTACGCATATCGCCGAAACACTGGCGGGTTTAAATGCTGAAACCACTTTATTTTTAGTGGCATCGAAAACATTTACCACTCAGGAAACCATGACGAATGCACACTCTGCACGTACATGGTTTTTAGAAAAAGGCGGTAAAGAAAATGATATTGCCAAACACTTTGCGGCGCTATCAACCAATGCGAAAGATGTTGCGGCGTTTGGTATCGATACCGAAAATATGTTCGAATTCTGGGACTGGGTTGGCGGCCGTTACTCGTTATGGAGTGCCATCGGTTTATCCATTTCGTTAAGTATTGGTTTTGATAATTTTAAACAATTGTTAGCAGGTGCACACGCAACCGATAACCACTTTAAAACTGCCGAATTTGAAAATAACCTGCCGGTAATTTTAGGTTTACTGGGTGTTTGGTACATCAATTTCTATAATGCCGAAACACAGGTTATTTTACCATACGATCAGTATATGCACCGATTTGCTGCTTATTTCCAACAGGGAGATATGGAAAGTAACGGCAAACATGTAGACAGGAATGGAAATGAGGTTGATTACGAAACCGGACCTATCATCTGGGGCGAGCCGGGCACAAACGGGCAGCATGCTTTTTACCAGTTAATCCACCAGGGCACCAGGATTATTCCTGCCGATTTTATTGCGCCGGCACAAAGTTTAAACCCACTTGGCGATCACCATCCGATTTTGTTATCCAATTTCTTTGCACAAACCGAAGCTTTAATGAACGGTAAAACCGAAGAGGAAGTTACTACTGAATTAAAGAAAGAAGGTAAATCGGATGCCGAAATCGAAAAAATCGCGCCATTTAAAGTTTTTGAAGGCAACCGCCCTACAAACTCTATTTTATTGAAAAAAGTAACCCCTTATACTTTGGGTAGTTTAGTGGCCATTTATGAGCATAAAATATTTGTTCAGGGTGTAATCTGGAACATTTTCAGTTTCGACCAATGGGGAGTAGAACTGGGCAAACAACTGGCCAAAAAGATCCTTCCTGAACTGGCTGGCAGCGAAAAAGTTTCGAGCCACGATAGTTCAACAAACGGCCTGATCAATCAATACAAAGAATGGAGATAATTTTTTTTATCATATCTTTAAAAAAAGCGGATTTAATATCCGCTTTTTTTGTTTAAATCCATATTTTAGGGCCATCCTTATTTTATCCACCCTTAGTGGAAACCTAAACTAACTTATTTTAGAAATAATGGCTTACGAGCCATTGTTCCGCATCATTAAAAAACAAAACCATTGAAAAATTGTGGGCATGCTAAAAAATTAGCCATGTGCCCGTAATCTTTCCATAACCTCTTAAAAACAATTATATACTCATGAAAAAAAGAATTCTTTTTGCTTTGGCTATTTCCGGCCTGTGCTTAAGTGCTTCTGCCCAAAAGGTACAATTTACCGAATTTGACCTTGATAATGGCCTGCACGTTATTTTGCACCAGGATAAAACCGCTCCGGTAGTTGCCGTTTCGGTAATGTACCATGTGGGATCAAAAGACGAAGAAACCCAGCGCACAGGTTTTGCACACTTTTTTGAACATTTACTGTTCGAAGGCTCAGATAATATTAAACGTGGCGAATTTATGAAACTGGTGAGCAGCAATGGCGGCCAAAACAACGCTAACACTTCGCAAGACCGTACTTTCTATTTCGAACTTTTCCCATCAAACCAATTGGAACTGGGTTTATGGTTAGAAAGCGAAAGAATGTTGCACCCGGTAATTAACGAAGTTGGTGTAAAAACCCAGAACGAGGTGGTAAAAGAAGAAAAACGACTGCGTATCGATAATGCTCCTTATGGAAAATTTACAGAAAAAATTTTTTCACATTTATTTGATGGCCACCCTTACCGCTGGCAGCCCATCGGTTCGATGGAACATCTGGATGCAGCAAAATTAGACGAGTTTATAGCTTTCTTTAAAAAGTATTATGTACCCAACAATGCTGTTTTAACCATTGCCGGCGATCTTGACATTGATAAAACCAAAGCTTTGGTAAAATCTTACTTTGCCGAAGTGCCTAAAGGTGCACCCATTGTACGTAAAGATTTTAAACTACCGGAAATTACCAAAGAAATTATCGATACCGCTTATGATGCCAACATCCAGATCCCTGCAATTTTTGCCGCTTACCGTGTGCCTGGCATGAAAACCAGAGAAAGCAAGGTTTTAGGAATGATCAGTTCTATCTTATCAGAAGGCGGAAGCTCGAGATTAAGTACTAAAATGGTAGACCAGAAGAAAACTGCATTACAAGTTGCCGCATTTAACTATTCGTTAGAAGATTATGGCGCTTATATCACTCTTGCATTACCAAATAAAAATACCCCGCTTAACGATCTGTTAAAAGATATTGATGAAGAAGTTTTACGTCTTCAAACCGATCTGATCAGCGAAAGCGATTATAAAAAACTACAGAACAAGTTTGAAAACAACTATGTAAGTGCAAACAGTAAAATGCTGGGCGTTGCAGAAAACCTTGCTGATGGTTATACTTTCCATGATAAGGATACAAACGACATTAATAAGGAATTGGAGGTAATCAGATCAATTACCCGTGAAGAGATCAGGGATGTTGCAAAAAAATACCTGAACAAAAACCAGAGAGTTGTATTGTATTACTTACCAAAAAAATAAGCTGACCGCTTTTTCATTTTAATTATTAAAAACATGAAGAAATTATTCATTATAGCTGCAGTTTCCTTATTGGCCCAAGGTATTTCAGCACAAACCATAGATCGTAGCCATAAACCAAAACCAGGCCCCGCGCCGGTTATTACCATAGGCGATCCTGTTATTTATAAACTGGCCAACGGCATTACTGTTTTGGTGGTAGAAAACCATAAACTACCTAAAGTTTCGGCCAGTTACAGTATTGATGCAGGCCCGATTACCGAAGGCGCCAAAGCAGGCGTAATAGGTTTAATGGGCAGTATGCTTAACGAAGGCACCACCACGAAAACAAAAGCGCAATTTGATGAAGCTGTTGATCAGTTGGGCGCCGATGTAAATGCAGGGGCAAGCGGCGGTTCGGTATCGGCCTTAACAAGATATTTTCCGCAGGCATTTAATCTAATGGCCGAAAGTATCCGTAAACCGGCTTTTCCTGCAGAATCTTTTGAGAAATTAAAATCGCAAACCATTACTGGCTTAAAATCAAGCGAAAAAAGTGCAAAAGCCATTTCAGCCCGCGTGGTAAATGCTTTGGCTTATGGAAAAAACCACCCTAATGGAGAATTTGAAACTGAAGCTTCGCTTAACAGCATTACTTTAGCCGATGTTAAAGCGGCTTATCAAAAATACGTAACCCCATCAAGAGGTTATTTAACTTTTGTTGGTGACATTAAACCTGAAGCTGCAAAAGCTTTGGCAGAAAAAGCATTTGGTGATTGGAAACGAAATGCATTAACCTTACCAGTATTGGCCAAAGTTGCCAATCCGGCTAAAACAGAGGTGGATATTATCAACATTAGCAATGCAGTTCAGTCAGAAATTACTGTGGTTAACTTAATTGATCTGCCAATGAGCAGTCCGGATTATTTCCCTGTTTTATTGGCCAACCAGATTTTGGGCGGTGGTTCTGAATCGAGATTATTTAACAACCTACGCGAAAAACACGGTTTTACCTATGGCGCTTATTCGAGCACAGGTTCTGGCCGTTTCCAATCTAAATTTTCGGCCAATGCAGCCGTTAGAAATGAGAAAGTTGATAGCGCAGTAGTAGAATTTTTAAACGAAATCAATATTATCCGTACCACAAAGGTTACTGCAGATGAATTGCAGAATGCCAAAAACCTGTTCAATGGGTCTTTTGCATTGGGATTGGAAAACCCCGCACGTACCGCAGCTTTTGCCAGTAACATCCTCATCAATGGCTTGCCAAAAGATTTTTACCGCACCTATTTACAAAAAGTAAATGCAGTAACCACTGATGATATTTTAAGGGTAGCAAAAAAATATTACAACCATGACAACACCCGTATCGTTATTGTAGGAAAAAGTGACGCATTTTTAGTTGGATTATTTAAGGCTAATTTTAGTACAAAGGTATTCGACAATTATGCCAGTCCGGTTAAAGCCCTTGATGTTACACTTGCTCCGCCACCGCCAGTACCGGCACAAATTATCGGCAATTACATTAAAGCCATTGGTGGAGAAGAAGCCATTAAAAAAATAACTTCGTTACAACAAACCGGCGAGATGGAAGTACAGGGCCAGAAACTAACGGTTAACATTAAAAACATGGCTCCAAATTTAAGCAGCATGGAAATTTCGATGATGGGCCAAACTGCCATGAAACAGGTTTATAATGGCAAAACAGGTTACTCGATGCAGATGGGACAAAAAGCTGAATTAACCGGCGATGATTTGGCTGAAAAGAAAGATGATAAAGGTTATGGCACACAATTGTATTACGCAACTGACGGGACTAAAATCGAATCGGCAGGAACAGCAAAAGTGGGCACAGCTGATGCTTTTAAACTTAACATCACTTCTCCATCAGGCAAGAAGAAAACTGAATATTATGATACCAAGTCAGGTCTGCTTTTAAAAGAAGAGAGTACCAGTACAAAAGGTACTGTTGAAATGAGTCAAACAACTGAATATTCGAATTACAAAAAAGTTGGTGATGTATTATTTCCTTTTACTTTAACACAATCTGTTTCTACACCTCAGGGCTCGCAGGAGTTTTCGATCGTGATTAAAGACATTAAAGTTAATCCGCCGTTAAAAGCTGAAGATTTCAATTAGAATTTAAAGATAATTTAATGTGAAAGCCGTTCCGATGTAAAAATCGGGACGGCTTTTTTTATGTTTTTTTCTTCCGGAGGCAACCAATATTAAAAAGCATACGTATCGACTAGGATTTCGACAGAAACATAATTTAAAAATTGATGCAATCTCAAAAAACGCAACGATTTACAAATAAACAAAACATAAAATCAAAAAAAACCGGATATGACAGCAAAAAACCAGGTTATCGCAATTCTGTTTGCCGTTTTTCTGATCATGTTATACATATCTGCAAAAGCTGACGATAATTCAGTGCAAAAAGCGACAACAATAGCCACCAAGTAAATAAATCCATAAAATTTAATTAAATGTCTACCCCAATCCATTAAAAATTACTTATGAAAAAACAGATTTCCATTTTTTTCTTGGCCACATTTGCCGCATTACTTTTTGCCTGCTCTAAAAGACAGGCGGAAGAATTAAAACCAACAGTCCCAACAGATCCAAATGGCCCAACTCCGGTAACCACTGCCAACGTAACCTATACCAACTTTGCCGGTGCACTTTTTCAAACCAAATGTAATAACTGTCATGGTCCAAATGGTGCACTTAAATCAATCTGGTTATTTAACGGCTTATCCTCTATTAAAAATGATGCCCGTGTAGCCAATAGTGTATTGGTTACGAAAACCATGCCCAAAGGCGGCACCTTAACGGTAAGCGAAAGAGAACTGCTTCAGGCATGGTTCGATAAGGGCATGCCCGAATAATCCATCGAAATTAACGCCGGTTTTATTAAAAACTTAAATACATTACAGATGCAAAAATTATTTTTCACACTAACAGCCCTGTTTTTATGCACTGGTATAAAAGCACAGATTTGGGTAAGCAAAAGCGTTAATTCTTCGTTTTTTTCTTCAACACCTGTAGAAGATATCGATGCACAGAGCAAAACAGGTGCTTCTGCCCTTAATACCAAAACCAACGATATTATTTTCAAAATCAACAATACTTCTTTCCAGTTTAAGAAAAAACTAATGCAGGAGCATTTTAATGAAAATTATATGGAGAGCGATAAATTCCCGACTTCTGATTTTAAGGGAAAAATTGTAGAACAGATCGATTTTTCGAAACCCGGCACCTACCCTGTTACGGTTAAGGGCAACCTGCAGATCCATGGCGTAACCAAAGAGTATACCACAAAAGGATCGCTGGTAATTACCGGCGATGAGGCAAAAGCGACTTCTACATTCAATGTAAAACTGGCCGATCATGATATCAAAATTCCAACAATCGTTTTTAAGCAGATTGCAGAAACCATACAGGTAAAAATGACTGCTATTTATCAACCAAAAAAATAAAATTTATGAAATTTCATCTAAAATCTCTTTTATACTTATCTGTTACCCTGCTGCCGTCTTTAGCTTTTGCCCAGGATTCGCTCGAGAAAGCATTGCAGATGCCTACCGAGAAAAAGAATGTACAGGCTACTTTTAAAGCTACCAAACTGATCAACATCCAAACCAACGAAACCATTTACAAAAATGAATTGGATTTTAGGGTAGATCACCGTTTTGGCGACATAGCAGGTAGCGCAGGCGGCACCAAAAACTTTTTTGGCCTGGATCAATCAACAGATATCCGAATCGGTTTTGAATATGGGATCAGCGACAGGCTTTCTGTAGGTTTATCAAGGGCAAAAGGCGCCGGAGTGGTAACACAACTTTACGAAGGGAACTTAAAATACCGTTTATTGGAGCAAACCGCTGATGATAAGGTACCTGTTGCAGTAACTTTATTTGGCAGTACTACCCTTTCGGCAGCAAAGGCTTCAACCGACCCTACCGCAGCAAATGCCTTCGGCGAATTTCAGGACCGTTTGACTTATGTTGTACAGGCTGTAATTGCACGTAAATTTAATTCAAACTTTTCGATGCTGATTATGCCATCGTATGTACACCGTAACTTTACTGTTTTTGGCGATCAGAACGACATGCTTGCCCTATCAGTTGGTGGCCGTATCAAAATTACCAAACGTATGGCTTTTGTGGCCGATTATACCATCCCATTCAGGGATAAAAATAAAGAGGCTTATCTCGAAAGCACGTTGGGAACCCAATATTACAAAACACTTGGTGCCGGACTTGAGTTTGAAACCGGTGGGCACATTTTCCACCTCAATTTCACCAATGCAACTGCAATACAGGAATCACAGTTTATTACCGATACGAATACTTCGTGGCTTAAAGGGCAGTACCGTTGGGGCTTTAGCATAGCGCGGAGGTTCTCTTTTGATAAGAAAAAAGCAAAGTAGACCAGATTCAACCAAAAATAAACCAACAAAACAATTATGGAACGTAACGAATTTCTTAAATCTTTAGGCCTCGGCGTAGCCTTGGTATGTACCGGAGCCTGTTTTTCGGCCTGTGGTAAAAAAAGTGATTCACCTGAGCCCAGCAAACCAAATGGCGGCGGTGGTGTACCCTCAGGTACTACAGCAAGTGTAGATCTGGGTACGCAGTTATTAGCGGTAGGTTCATCAGTTGTGGTAAACAGTATTCTGTTTATCCGTACTGCTGCCGGTAATGCAACTACCTCATTTGCGGCTACGCAGGCGGTTTGTCCGCACCAGGGTGGTGCTTTAAGTTTTATCCAGGCCAGCAATTACATCCAATGTGGATTACACAGCTCCAGATACAGCACTTCGGGAAGTATTTTGGCTCAACCGAATGATGGTGGTACCACTAGTGCTTTAAAGGTTTATCCACTTACGGTTTCGGGCAATACGCTAACCGCAACGGCTTAGAATTTTGTTTTTTTTAAGGGTTGAGCAGTATCGTAACGGGTACTGCTTTTTTTTGTTCTCCTTTTGCTTGACCTTCCATCAAAAGATCATTTTTGCCACGAAGAACGCAGAAATCAATAGGTTATCTCTATAAAATTGCTTGATGGCCCTTCAAACAGATATTTATACCGTTACATTTTGTCCTTTTACATCAAAGGCATCGCGTAAGCCTATCGCCAGTACATTAAAAGCATAAACCGTAAGCATGATGGCTAAACCTGGTAAAATGGCAAGATAAGCAGCATCCATAATGATATACCCATAATGTTCTTTAATCATGCTTCCCCAGCTGGGCATGGGCGGTTGCGCACCAAAACCCAAAAAGCTTAATCCGGTTTCCAGCAATATGGCCGAAGCAAAATTTGATGAAGCCACAACCAAAATAGGTCCGGCGATATTTGGGAGAATGTGTTTGATAATGGTTCGGGCAGTGCTAAAACCAAGTGCCCTTGCTGCTTCTACAAACTCTACTTCTTTCAGCGCCATTACCTGCCCGCGCACCAATCTGGCTACATCAACCCAGGTTGATAAACCTACCGCGATAAATATCTGCCAGAAACCTTTGCCCAAAGCAAATGAAATGGCAATAACCAACAAAAGTGATGGCAGGGACCAAACTACATTCATAAACCAACTGATGGCAGCATCAATTTTACCACCGAAATAACCAGCAATTGCACCTAAACTCACCCCGATAAAAAGCGAAATGAGTACCGCCATTAAACCCACCGATAAAGAAACACGGATACCCAGGATCAGACGGCTTAATAAATCGCGTCCATAAATATCGGTTCCCAGAATATACGTTTGCTTATAGATGTTGTTTTTCTCGAAAAGCGCTTGCTGAGCTCCTGTTTTTGAGGGTAAAACACAGCTGGGGCATAAATCTTTCAGTTCGTACCTTGTTTCTCTGGCTTTTTCATCATCCCCGATATACTCCTGTACTAAAACAGCATTTCCTTTTATCTTGTAAGAAGTAATCGGGATGCTTTTAAAAGTAGGTGTCTGTCCATTCAGCATTCTTTCTAAAAAGTTTACTTTCTCTACTTTTGGGTTCTGGCCGATGATTAAAAAAGTAAAGTTACTGCCCGGTTTCTTTTTGTTTAACTGGAGCGTTTGCACGTTTGCATTTGGAGAATGATCGGGCATAATCAAATAACCCAAAATGCCCATCAGCATTAACAGTAGGATAAAGATCAGCCCGCCTAATGCCAGCTTATTCCGCTTAAACTTTAACCATACTTTTTTTGATGGGCTATTATCCATTATCTAACCATTCTGCCTTTCCAATTGTATTTTCCACTGTTTCCGGCAATGCCGATGTACACCATATAAATTACATGCAGCACATTTAAAACAGGCATTAAAATGAGTAAACTGCGCCTTTTGGCAAAGCCGGTTACATCCCATAAAAATAAGGTTTCTAAAACCATTTTAAACAACAGTTGATAGAAAACAAGGGTTAAAAAACCCGGAATAAACAATCCGGCAATAAAGTTTGACAGTATGCTGAGATTGAAGACCCAGATGAGTACACCCAAAACAATAATAGCCTTATTCTTGTAACGCGTACTTTTCGAAGCCCAGCGTTTACGCTGTTGGATAAAAGCACCCAAGGTTTCTTTTGCATGGGTATACACAATCGCATCCCTGTTTTTTAAGAAACCGATTTGATCAGGGTATTTCGCAGCAATTTTATGTAGCAATAATTCATCATCGCCGGATGCCAGGTCATCAATCCCCTGAAAGCCACCAACCTCATAAAAAGTGTTTTTTTCATAAGCTAAATTGGCACCATTACAGGTTGATGGTTTCCTATTGCCGATGGTAGAAGCACCCAGCCCGATCAGATAAAGAAATTCTAACGACTGCAAACGTTCAAAAAAACTTTTCTCCTGAAAATAAGCTACCGGAGAAGAGATCATTTTATAATTTTTCTCTTCGTATAAACCAACAATAGTAGCCAGCCAATTGGTCCCCATTCTGCAATCGGCATCAGTGGTAATAATCAGGTCGCCAGAGCATGTGCCTATAGCCGTTTGTATTGCCTTTTTCTTATATGAGTTAAGTGCCCTATCTTCATTCAGCTTAATCAATTTTACATTACGATCGGCATAGCTTAATACAATTTCTGCGGTTCTATCCGTAGAGTGGTCATCGATAATAATAATCTCCGTTAAATCCTTTGGATACTTTTGTGCAATCAGGTCGTCGATCGTTTTATTGATATTCTCTTCCTCATCCCTCGCCGCTACTATAATGGAAACCCTGGTATTTAAATCTGATTTTTGGGGGTTAAAATAAATCAACCTATGCCATCCCCGGATAAAGTAAACGACCAAAAAACCATAGATTAAGGTTAAAGCAGCGGAAAATAGACTAATTAGATTTAAGATTTCCAAAAAAATTGAGTTTAAAAACGAAATAAGTGCCTAAGATAGCAGGAATTATGATATTTATAAGCCAAATACTGGCAGTACATGCAATAACCGCCACGTGCTGATCGGTTACATGCTTAAATAGCTCAACAGCGGTAACACTTCTAATACCCACATCGAAAAGATCAAGCGAAGGTAGTGCCGATTGTACCAGAAAAAGCAAACAGGTCATCATCACAATATCGGCATAATGCAATCCGGGCACCAACCATACAAAAAGAATAAAATACTGAGAACTAAATACCACGTAACGGGCAAAACAGTAGGTAATGATTTTGAATAATTCCCTTTTTCTGTAGCGGGCTAAAATACTGTAAAACTTCTTGTATTTTCTGGTGAATTTAAAGGATAATAAAATTCCATTCAACCAACGGATGTTAAAGTAAAAGATCAGAAAAAACAGGCTAAAAATTACCGCGAAAAATACTACTGCAATAAACAGTACACGATCGATCGGGATAAAACGATATACAAAAAAACAGGCTGCTATAGCTCCAAACACATTGGTCAGCACTAACTGACCGATGCTGCCTACACTCATGGCCACTACTCCAACAATCCTTCTTCGGGGCGAGAGGAAAAATACACGGCCTCCATATTCTCCCAACCTATTTGGGGTAAAAATAGCAAGTGTTAACCCACAGAAAACAGATTCGATAGCCCTGTAAAAACCAATCGGTTCGATATGGCTCATCAGGTATTTCCATTTGCCAGCCTCCAGAAACCAGTTTACCAGCATCAATATTACTACAATACCGATTACAGTGATAATTTCTGTTTGGGGGATATCTTTTAACAGCGTACTAAAATCGCGGAGGTTTTTATTGGCAATGAGTTTATGATAAATAAACCAAAAGGCAAATACTACAATTGCAACTTTAATAAAAAGCGATATTATTTTTTTGTGCTTGCCTGTCAAGATTCTCTTTCTTTTTGCAAATATGCTTAATATTGCTGTAATGTTGAACGAAAAAAAGGAACGGGTAATTATGGGCATCGATCCCGGTACTGCGGTGATGGGTTATGGCGTAATTTTAGAGAAGGGAAATAAAACGGAACTGATCAGTTTAGGAGTGGTTAAAATGACCCATTTAGACGATCCTTTTCTTAAACTTCAACGGATATTCGAAAAAACGGTGGTACTGATGGAGCAGTATAAACCCGACGTGCTGGCCATCGAAGCGCCTTTTTATGGTAAAAATATCCAGGTACTGCTAAAACTTGGCCGTGCGCAGGGCATCGCCATTGCAGCTGCATTATCCAGAAATGTACCCGTAACCGAATATTCTCCACGTAAGATCAAACAATCTATTACAGGCAGCGGGAACGCCACCAAAGAACAAGTTGCCGCTATGTTGCAGCGTTTGTTAAACTTTAAAGAAACGCCCGAATTTTTAGATGCTACCGATGGACTCGCAGTTGCGGTTTGCC
>NZ_DJDT01000340.1 GCF_002432345.1 Pedobacter sp. UBA5917 | reverse complement strand
CGGTACCACGACCGGCCATGTTTGTTGCAATGGTCACGGTTCCGGCCTGACCAGCTTCGGCAACGATATCGGCCTCTTTCTGGTGCATTTTCGCGTTCAATACGTTGTGTTTAATTCCGCGTAGTTTAAGCATGCGGCTTAACAATTCCGAAATCTCAACAGAGGTAGTACCTACCAATACCGGACGGCCCGCTTGCGGCTGCAATTGCCCTGTTTCAGGATTAACCGCAGGGATTAAAGCACCTTTAGCATCCAATTTTGGTACAGCTCTTCCTGTTTGATCGTATTTAACAACAGGTTTACCATCTTTTTGCTTGATGTTACCTTCCTTATCTGTTTCATACTCTGTTTCGTAATGAGAATATGGGAACACAAGGTATTGTATCTCTGCCGCAACAGCATTATATTTTTCGCGAACGGTACGGTAAACATAATCCTGCTCATCAATCCTCGAGATATTTCTGTTGGTAGGGATCTCTACTACATCCAGTTTATAGATCGACCAGAACTCACCAGCTTCCGTGGTTGCAGTACCCGTCATACCGCAAAGTTTGTGGTACATACGGAAATAGTTCTGCAAAGTTACAGTTGCATAAGTTTGGGTAGCATCCTCAACCTTTACATTTTCTTTTGCCTCAATTGCCTGGTGTAAACCATCAGAGTAACGGCGACCATCCATAATACGGCCGGTTTGCTCATCTACAATCTTGATTTTTCCTTCGTCGATGATGTATTCTACATCAATTTCGAATAAGGTATAAGCTTTTAATAACTGGTTAACCGAGTGGATACGTTCGGCTTTAACAGAATAATCGCGCATTAAAGCATCTTTTTGAACAACCTTATCTTCTAAGGCGACATCAGATTTTTCAAGCTCGGCAATTTCGGTACCTACATCAGGTAATACGAAGAAATGTGGATCTTCGCCCGATTGGGTAATCAGTTCGATACCTTTTTCGGTTAATTCAACCTGGTTATTTTTTTCATCGATATAGAAATACAATTCAGAATCTACCTTAGGCATATTCTTGGATTGATCTGCCATATAGTGGTTTTCGGTTTTTAATAATAAACCACGGATACCACTTTCACTTAAAAATTTAATCAAAGCTTTGTTTTTTGGTAAACCACGATAAGCACGTAATAAAGCCAAACCACCTTCACCTTCTTCAGTTCCGCTGTTACCGGCATTGATTAATTTTTTAGCCTCGTTTAACGCCTGGGTTACATAAGCTTTTTGTGCATTAACCAAACGCTCTATACGTGGTTTTAACTCATAAAACTCATGTTCATCTCCACGTGGAATCGGACCAGAAATAATTAAAGGGGTACGGGCATCATCAATTAAAACTGAATCGACCTCATCCACCATGGCAAAGTGCAACTTGCGTTGTACCAACTGATCTGGTGTTTGCGACATATTGTCACGCAGGTAATCGAAACCGAACTCATTGTTTGTTCCATAAGTAATATCTGCGGCATAAGCTTTTCTTCTCTCTTCAGAGTTTGGCTCGTGTTTATCGATACAATCAACAGTTAAGCCATGGAACTCAAATAATGGGCCGTTCCACTCACTATCCCTGCGTGCAAGGTAATCATTCACGGTAACGATGTGTACACCCTGCCCGGCCAATGCATTTAAATAAGCCGGTAATGTACTTACCAGGGTTTTACCCTCACCGGTAGCCATCTCGGCAATTTTACCGCTGTGCAATACAATACCACCAATTAACTGTACATCGTAATGTACCATGTTCCAGGCTACTTCCGTTCCGGCAGCATCCCATTTATTGGCCCATTGCGCTTTATCACCTACAATTTTTACATTGTTTCTTCTTGCAGCATAATCCCTGTCGAATTGAGTGGCTGTAACTTCTAAATAATCGTTTTCGCTTAAACGGCGTGAAGTTTCTTTAATTACAGCAAAAGCCTCTGGAAGGATTTCCAAAAGTACTTTTTCCAATTCTGCATCGCGGTCTTTACCTAAAGCATCAACCTGATCGTAAATGGCTGTTTTTTGGTGAAGATCTAATTCTTCACTTTCTGCTTCAGTTTTTAAAGCAGAAATTTTTCCATCGATATCGGTTAAGAATGCAGAAATCTTCTCTTTAAATTCGATGGTTTTACCACGTAACTCGTCGTTGCTAAGCGCCGAAAGTTTACTGTAGTGTTCGTTAATTTTTACAACCAAGGGCTGAATAGCCTTTATATCTCTTTCTGATTTACTTCCGAAAATCTTCGCTAAAAATCCTAACATTATATTTTAAATCGTATTTATTATTAAAAAATGGTGTGTTACAACAACCAAGCCATTGTCGTCCTTAAGTCAGATTGGCAGTTGTTGGTATAAATGAGGGGTAAAATCCTATAAAAGATTTATGAGTGAAGGATAAACTATGGACTGTTGTTCTTCGGTTTTTTCCTGATCGTTAAATCTGCGATAACCTGGTTTACGCATACGTATTTTTCGACTTTTAATTGAGGCTGAACGCCAATTAAAGCCAGTTTTGTATAGGATAAAAGGTATGGATTACGATGTTCGTTAAGCTGACTAGATGTTTCGCCAGCCGCATTAACACTGATTTTGCATTCTTTACAATATTCGTTCAATATCCTTAGCCCTTCAACACGTTCGGCTTTTGCCAAATGTGTTAAGCTAAAAAATACAAGCGATATGGTAACAAAGTGTTTCATTAATAGCGGCAAAGCTAGTTTTAATCTTTTATAATATAAAACGAAATCTGCCTAAAGCAAAAAGCGTGCCCCTATCCGTCTATCGACACCTTTCCCCTGAAAGGGAAAGGCTCGAGGAAAATATTTATCGCACCCTGCTATCGAATCATGCTATCTGCACCCTGCCATCCGGCATAGGAGATGATGGAAAGATAAAACGTTAAAGCTTTTGCACACCCATTCAATCAGCACTGCCCCGAGGCAGCACGCCCTCCCCGATTTTTCATCGGGGGCTTGTGCTGGCGACCAAAAAGCTTTGACGAATTTATCCGACATCAGATCCAAGCCTTTCAGTTATGCCTTGTTTGTTGTTTGTTTTTATTGGTAGCCATGCTTTCGCTGCGCTCAGGTTTGTTTCTTTTCTATCAAGAGAAAAGAAAGAGCCCCCTCGGCGGCGGCGAGCCGAGGCAAGACTGTGTAAGGGGAAAAATATCGCGCACATCCCCTATCCATCTACCGACACCTTTCCCCTGAAAGGGAAAGGCTCGAGAAAGCTTTAACGGTTCAAATCTCGTGTTTGTCGATACAATTGTTACAGTTAAACCCTTTTGCTGCAACTTTAATCCAACGAAACAAAACGCATTGACTATGGAAAGAAAAAATTTCATTAGAAGCTTAATGATCGGAGCTATCTCAACTCCAGTGATTATTGAGGCCTGCAAAAAAAGCAGCATTACCGACGGGGCGGATACATCGGGATCGGGCACTGCCGGAACAACAGTCAGCACCAACGGAACCTGTACGGTAGCACCTACAGAAACCGAAGGACCTTTCCCCACAAAAGTGCCGGCATCGTACGTACGTAGTGATATTACCGATGGCCGTAACGGTTACAAATTAACCGCGAAAATTACGATTGGCAACCTGAATAACAGCTGCGCAGGCCTGGCCGGAGCTATAGTCGACATCTGGCATTGCGATGCAGAAGGGAATTATTCTGAATACGGAGGCAGCGGTATGCAAAGTACGAATTACCAATCGGTACATTTTTTACGTGGCAGGCAAACTACCGATGCTAACGGATTGGTAACTTTTACGTCCATTTTTCCGGGTTGGTACAGTGGTCGTGCCACACATATCCATGTACATGTTTACAATGCAGCAGGCACCTCCTTAATGGTTACACAGATTGCTTTTCCGGAAGGTGCCGGAACATCGGTGGCATTGGTAAATGGCTACAGCAAAGGTCTAACTGGTTATACCTATAACAACGCCGACAATGTATTTAGTGATGATAAAACAGGTATAGAAATCGCAACGGTTAGCGGAACGCTGGCAGCGGGTTTCGAGCTTACCTTTAAAGTAAATGTTAAAGCATAGTATATCCTTATAATTGTTTTATTTTTATGAAGGCGCTAGGAATTCTTAGCGTCTTTTTTAATTTTATGCCATGTCGAAAAAAGTGATTACGCTATGCTACCGGAAAATTATCGATGCAGGCAACACGGGTTATTGGGATAAGTTGGTACACGAAGATAGTTTTGCAGAGTTTAAAATGCAGGCACAGTTTTATAACCAGGAACAGCAGTTTACTACTTTTGCCGAAATACTGTTGAATGTACCCGAAGCAGAGAAACTACATTTCTTAGTGAGCGCAGCTATTACAGGATATTTACGGCAGCTGAATGGAATTATCCCCGACATATTGGATAACCTGGGCAGGCGCTTCTTGACTTTTGAAAATTTTAAGTTCGAACTCATCAATTCGGACATTAACGACCCTGAGAAACACAAAGTAGCCGTAAATTTCTTTTCGAAACCATTAATATGGCACGATACAATCGATAATTTGCTTTTGGTATCACAGTTTAAAGAAAACAATGAGGAAGAAATTTTCACCAACCTTTTTCAGTTACAGCCTTTTGTTAGCATTCATTCGATAAAAAACATTGATTAAAATGGGACTTAATCCAGGGAAAATATTTTTGGCCGATCAGCGCGGAATAACCGAAACTTCGGTATTAAGAAGGTACAGTACTTTTAATTTTGAGAAATATTACAATGAGCATAAAGAAGCCTTTGGCGATTTATTTTTATGTAACGATGAATCTGTTGCAGGTGGAAAAGTAACTTTTTTTCTCTGCAAGGAAGATTCTTTGCAGCTATTTATGCCCATTACCGGTGCGATGGATATTGTTGCCAACGGGAAAGAATTTGCATTAGAAACCGGACAGGTACAGGTATTGAATATGGGAAAGGGCGAAGTGCTCGAAATCAGCAATCCTTACCCCAACGATGTGATCAATTATATCCAATTGGGTATTAAAACCGATATGTTTTTAATGCGGGCAAGCGAAATGCTTTTCAATTTCGATTTCGAACAAAACAAGAACCAGTTAATCGAAATTATAGCCAACCCGAAATTACCCTTTAAATTAAGTGCAGGTATTTTTGCCGGCAGAGAAGAGGTTGTTTATAAAATGCAGCGCAAGCATCACCAATTTTATGCCTTTGTTATCGATGGTGCTTTCGAAATTGAAGGACGTTTACTGCATGCAAGAGATGGCCTTGCCCTTTGGGATATTGAACAGATAGAACTGGAAGCGTTGAGTAATAACGCAATTGTAGTAATTTTGGAATTTACCCCAAACCCCTGAAGGGGCTTTGAGTGTGAAGTCAGATGTTACCATCTGACTTAGCTGATACTTTCCTTTTTTCTGTACCTCCGTGCTTTAGTTTTTCCCGCAGATTTTAGAAGATTAACGCAAATAAGTTAGTTGCCATTTTGATTGAATAGAGATTAAATCCTCCGTGTTTTCAGTGCCTCCGTGGCAAAAAATTAAACCATAGAAACAATAAGGTCTTAGCGAGACGCTAAGACCAGTGCGGTTATGGTAATATCTACACCATGCAGATTCTGAAACAAGTTCAGAATGACGGTTGGCGAGAAAATGTATTTTACTAATAGATTTCTCCGCTCCCGAATGTTCAGGACAAGTTACGGTCGAAATGACGAATAGCAATGGAAATGACAGGCACCGAGATAAAACTCCCCATCATCCATCCTACATCTCCCCTCTTACATCACTTAAACACTACTTCCGTAGCGCCATAGCCGAATTTTTCTTTCCGCGCATCCATATAGGTTTTTACATGTGGGTTTTTACTGATCAGTTTATGGATTTTATCCCTCAAAGTACCATTCCCAGAGCCGTGGATAAAAACAATTTTATCGAAATGATGCACTACCGCAGCATCCATTGCATGCTGGAAATAGTTGATCTGTATCTGCAACATTTCATCTGCTTCTAAAAAATGATGATCATCCCTTAATTTTTCGATATGCAGATCAATTTCTTTCTGCGGAGCCTCGACCGTTCTTTTCTCTTCAGCAGACTTGAAAAAACTCTCTTTTAATTTCTGTGCATCAATGGTTACCGGAACCAGATCGTCTAAACGGATCAACCAGCCTTTATTTTTTAATTGGGGAAGTTCTTTTTGCTCCGTGCTAAAATCCTTTGCCCTAAATTTTTTACGGATAACCAGTGGATCGATCGGTTTAACATCAGCCTTACTGAATACCAGCACCTGAAAGTTAAATTCGGGCCAAAGATCAAGATCGGCAAGCGAAGCAGAATAAACCAAAGTAGAAGCATAAGCTTCGATGATACCATGAAAAGCACCTGCATATTTTTCTTTCCGCTCGGTAGTCAAACTTACCAACAAAATATTCGGCGAATGGTTCTGCAGGTGAAAATGCACCACATTACCAGCCTTATCATCAGTAGCAACAGCTACATAAATGCCATTTTCGATTTTGCTTACGCTGGGTATATTTACCTGGATCGGTTTAGGTGTATCCAATTCTTCGGCAACCACACCATGTCCATGTACAGAGGTTAAATTACCTATCGAAACAGGAATTTCAAAGCCATCTTCATCGGTAACACCCAAAGTTTGTGCATCGATAATTTTAGTTACATAACCTTCGCGTTTTTCATCAACAAAACGCACAAAATCTCCCAGTTTGAATTTCATCTCTCTATATTTTAAGCAAAGGTTTTTTTATTTATTCAGTTATCTAACAAAGAACAGTATTTTCTAACACTATATCTTCAGACTACGGACTTTCGACTGGGGACTAATGACGGGTATCGTTACCGTGGTAAATACTCAGGTAACTTTCGTACCTCGAAATCGCAATTTCTCCTTCATTTACTGCTTCAATAACTGCGCAGCCGGGTTCGTTAACATGCCTGCAATTGTTAAAGCGGCAATTGTGCGAGGTTTTAAAAATTTCCCTAAAAAAATGCCCAAGTTCTTCCTTTTCGATGTCGATAATCCCTAATTCCCTGATTCCCGGCGAATCAACAATAAAACCACCCTGCGGCAGCTCAAACATTTCGGCAAAAGTGGTGGTGTGCTGCCCTTTGTCACTCCAATCTGAAACCTCCCCAGTTCTCAGATCATGGTTGGGCAATAATGCATTGATCAAACTTGATTTTCCTACTCCCGAATGCCCCGAAATGAGCGTAATTTTATCGGTGATCAATTCTTGTATAACCGGAACGTTTGTGCCTTTTAATGCCGAAACTTCATAACAGGCATAGCCGATATTTTCGTAAATATCTTTAAACTCCTGCAAAATCTCCAACCCCTCTTTACTAAACAGATCGAGTTTATTGAATACGAGTACTGCAGGTACATCATAAGCTTCGGCAGTAACCAAAAAGCGGTCGATAAAACCCAATGAGGTACGTGGCGAGGCAAGCGTAACCACCAGCATGGCCATATCCAGATTGGCAGCCAATATCTGCGCCTGTTTGCTCAGGTTGATGGATTTACGGATGATGTAGTTTTTACGCGGCAGCATTTCGTTGATCAAACCCTGGTTACTGTCTTTTTCAAGCTCAAATTTCACCCGGTCGCCAACCGCAATCGGGTTGGTGGTTTTAAGTCCTTTAATCCTGAATTTACCCACTATCCGGCAATCGTAGCGTTCGCCATTATCGGCCAGAACACTATACCAGCTTCCTGTAGATTTGATAACTAATCCCTGCATATTTGCGGTAAAGGTATGAATATGATTTCATTGGCAGAAACTGCTCTGGTGGCAATGTTATTAATTTAAGCCATTAAACAGATAAAAAGGATGCACACAGATATAAATCCGTGTTTATCTTTGTGCATCCCCGCCTGACCGGCAGGGGAGGTGTGGTTAAAAACTCTGAACTTAAAGATATTTTATTATCTACCAAATATCTTACATAAATACAACGCTTTAAAAGGCAAAAAACCTAAATTTGCGACAACAAAAATCAAAATATAATGAGTTTCAGAATAGAACACGATACCATGGGCGAGGTGCAGGTACCTGCCGACAAATACTGGGGTGCACAAACCGAACGCTCACGCAATAACTTTAAAATCGGCCCCGAAGGTTCAATGCCGAAAGAAATTATCCACGCTTTTGGATACCTGAAAAAAGCAGCAGCTTTGGCCAATACCGAACTAGGTGTATTGCCTGCAGAAAAAGCAGAATTGATCGCTAAAGCCTGTGATGAAATTATTGCCGGCCAGTTGGACGATCAGTTTCCATTGGTAATCTGGCAAACCGGTTCGGGTACACAAAGTAACATGAACGGAAACGAGGTAATTGCCAACCGTGCGCATGTAATTAACGGAGGTGCACTTGCTGATGACAAAAAAGTACTTCACCCTAACGATGATGTAAATAAATCACAATCATCAAACGATACTTTCCCTACTGCGATGCACATTGCAGCTTATAAACTTACTGTAGAAAATACCATTCCTGGTTTAGAACTGTTAAGAAATACCTTAGCCAAAAAAGTGGAAGAATTTGCCGGAATTACCAAAACCGGACGTACACACTTTATGGATGCTACGCCACTTACCCTTGGACAGGAGTTTTCGGGTTATGTACAACAGATCGAGAACAGCATCAGGGCCATTAAAAATGCTTTGGTAATGGTTGCTGAATTGGCTTTGGGTGGCACTGCTGTGGGTACTGGCTTAAATACACCAAAAGGATACGATGTTTTAGTGGCTAAAAAAATTGCCGATTTAACAGGATTACCTTTTGTTACGGCTCCAAATAAATTTGAAGCTTTAGCAGCACACGATGCAATGGTGGAACTTTCGGGTGCATTAAAACGTACTGCGGTTGCTTTAATGAAAGTAGCTAACGATGTAAGAATGTTAAGCTCTGGTCCACGCTGCGGCATCGGCGAAATCGTAATCCCTGATAACGAACCGGGATCATCCATTATGCCGGGTAAAGTTAACCCAACACAACCGGAAGCATTAACCATGGTTTGTGCACAGGTAATCGGTAATGATGTAGCTGTTTCGGTAGGCGGTATGAACGGCCATTTCGAACTTAACGTATTTAAACCGGTAATTGCAGCCAATGTATTGCAATCGGCACGTTTAATCGGCGATGCCTGCGTTTCTTTTACCGTAAAATGTGCAGAAGGAATTACCGCTAACCTACCTGAAATCGAGAAACACCTTCAAAATTCTTTGATGCTGGTTACGGCTTTAAATCCACATGTTGGTTACGAAAATGCAGCTAAAATTGCTAAAAAAGCGCATAAAGAAAATAAAACCTTAAAAGCAGCAGCGGTAGAACTTGGTTTATTAACAGCCGAGCAGTTTGATGAGTGGGTACGTCCCGAAGATATGGTTGGCAGCTTAAAATAAGCTAACAATTTAACCGCTAAGGTGTTAATACCTTAGCGGTTGATATAAATGCCGCTCATGGGATAGGTTAGAAACAAAACATTAAATAATAAACAATATGGACTCGATATTCGCAACAATGATCAGCATGGTATCCATCATCGCACCCTGCATTGTATTTGGGGCATGTTGCTATTATTTATCAAAGAAAACAGCTGTTGAGGCTATATTAATGGCAATTGGGTCAGGGTTAGGATTACTTATCCACGTATTTTACCTTTTGATGCCTTTTTTAATGAACAGTAAAAACCTTCCCTATACCGATGTTTCGAAATATTACACGGTAGCCGGCATTATCAGTTTTATTACAGGTATGTGTTTTGCAGCCGGCTTTTTAATCCTGATTATCAACACCTTTAAAAAGAATCAGGTCGTTAACGATCAGTTCCCTAAAAGCATCGATTAATAACACAATGAACAAACCGCATCCTGGCTTAAGGGTTTTCTACATTATCCTTTTTACATTATCCATTTTACATATAGCATGTAGTCCGAGGGCAAATATCCAGGGCAAGGGCGAAGATTTTATGCAGGGTGTTTGGAACGAAGATTCGGTTGCTTTTAGCAAAAAACTGAGCAATTATACACAGCATCACTTTAAATTTACCTGCGATTCGGTTTATATCGATATGGTTACCCATAGCAAAGTAAACCTCTACGAAGATTCCTGCTACAACAACGGCATCTGGAAAGAATATGCCAAAGGCGTTTACGCGGTAAGGGGCGATACGTTATTTATTGGCGCTACTTTTACACATGCCAATTACAAACAAAAAATATCGGGCTGCTACCGTATCGGTAGGTACGAAAAAAATTTCCTGATCAAAAAACATTCGGCAGATACCTTATCTTTAGAAGGTTTAAGTGATCAACGCGAAATTAAATTAATCCTCAAACAAAAAATTACCTGCATCCCAAAAGAATTATAAAATGATTTTAGCATCAATTAAAAAGAAATTAACCACTGCCATTGCTGTTGGTTTTCTCGCTTATTTACCTATTCAGGCAAATGCCTGGGGTACTATTGGCCACCGTGTGGTTGGCGAAATTGCCGATAGTTATTTAAAGGCAAAAACACGCAAGGCCGTACAGGATATTTTGGGCTACGAAACTTTGGCCATGAGCGCCAACTGGGGCGATTTTATTAAATCAGACTCCACTTACAATTACATGTACAACTGGCACTTTGTTAACCTTCCGGCAGGACTGAACAAAGACGGCGTTTACAACTTTCTGGAAACCGAAAAATCGCCTAACCTTTTCAATAAAATCCCCGACCTGATTGCGGTTTTAAAGAAAGCCAGCAGCACAGCCGATGAGAAAAAACTGGCTTTACGCATGCTTGTTCACCTGGCTGGCGATTTATGTCAGCCTATGCACGTTGCCCGTAAAGAAGATTTAGGCGGAAACCGTGTTTCAGTACTTTGGTTTAACGAAAAATCGAACATCCACAAAGTATGGGATGAGCAATTGATCGATTACCAACAGTTAAGTTATACCGAATATGCAAAAGCCATTAACCACGCATCGGCAGTGCAGCTTTACAACTGGCAGAACACAAGCCTGAAAGATTGCATTTTCGAATCGTATACGGTTTGCAACAAAATTTACGACACCACCAAACCAGATTCGAAATTAAGCTACCGTTATAATTTCGAATGGATCGATACCGTTAACAATCAACTCTTAAAAGGCGGTGTGCGCCTGGCAAAAATGCTGAACGATATTTACGGATAAATTATCTTATCATTATTCGATGCCCCAATGCTAACAGGCTTGGGGCTTTTTTTTGCCTGATACCTTTATTATTTCAGGACGTCACCCTGAATTCATTTCAGGGTCTATTTTGCAGGAAAGATGCTGAAATAAATTCAGCATGACGGTCGCGATATAGGACGCACAATTAAAAATTAAATCATTACAATTAAATATAAATACGTTTTGAGCGGAACAATACTACATATACCGTAACTTACGTGTTTACATTAAAACCCAAATAACATTGAAAATTTTAATGGTTTGCCTCGGTAACATCTGCCGTTCGCCACTGGCCGAAGGCATTATGCAGCACCTGGCAGATGAAAAACATTTAAACTGGAAAATTGCTTCGGCAGGAACAGGTAACTGGCATATTGGTAAAGCGCCTGATCACAGGAGTATCGCTGCCGCTAAAGCAATGGGTTACGATATCAGCAAACAACGGGCGCAGCAGTTTAACCATTCGATGTTTGCCCGGTACGACCTGATTTTAGTAATGGACAGGAACAATTTAGCGGATGTAAAAAATCTGGCTAAAACCGATGAAGAGCGGAAAAAAGTTAAACTTTTTCTTGATAACGACGAAGTTACAGACCCATATTGGGATAATGCGCTGTTTAGCCCTGTTTGCAAACAGGTTGAGGAAAGATGTATGGAAATTATCAAACAACTTTCTTAAATTTAAGGCTTACAATTCATCATCCTAACCAAGTTTAAAAAATGAAAAAATACCTATCCCTGTGTTTATTAATCGCATCTGTATTTTTATTCCAGGCATTTACCACCGCAAAAAAACCGGCCAAAGTTTTGGTTTTTTCCAAAACAAAAGGTTTCAGACACAATTCTATCGAACTCGGCAAAGAAATCATTCAGAAATTGGGAACAGAACATCACTTTGATGTAGATACCACCGAAAATGCTGATCTATTTACCGAAGATAACCTTAAAAACTACGCAGCCGTTATCTTTTTAAGCACAACAGGTGATGTACTCGATAACAAACAACAGGTTGCTTTCGAAAGGTATATCCAGGCAGGCGGAGGTTATGTGGGTATCCACGCCGCAACCGATACAGAATACGACTGGCCTTGGTACGGCAAATTGGCCGGAGCTTATTTTACCAGTCACCCGGCCGTGCAGGAAGCGAAATTTATCATTAAAGATAAAAAACATCCATCTACCAAATTCTTTACCGATTCGGTTTGGATGAGAAAAGATGAGCTTTATAACTTTAAAGATATTAACCCCGATATAAAAGTGCTCATTACTTTGGACGAAAAATCATATACAGGTGGCAAAAACGGCGATTTTCATCCTTTTAGCTGGTACCATAACTTTGATGGCGGCAGGGCGTTTTACACCTGTATGGGCCACACCAAAGAAGGTTGGGCTGAAGATAAATTCCAGAAACATTTATGGGGAGGCATTGAATATGCCATTGGCAAACAGAACAAATTAGATTACAGTAAAGCCCACTCTAAATTCTAAATATAACATTGGGCTTGTTCAATTTTCAATCAGCAAGCTCAATGTTCATCACTTTTTCACTTTCTTATAATTAACCAGATAAATATAGTTAAGCATACAGAAAGACGCAATTGCCCCAAAAGTATGCCATAAAAAGTGTGTACCCATGCTCAATATATCCCATTTATCTGCAATGCGGAAAGTGAGTGCAAATATGAAAGCAATCAATGCAAAACCTACCCATTTACCATTTTTCCATTCGGTTTTGATCAGGTAACCAAACACAGGGAATAAAACCAGTGCAGCCATAAAAGCATAGTTGATATTAATAAAAATCTGAAAATCGCCATGGCTAAAAAGCCGCCTCACATAAAACTGGAAAAAGGCATAAACTGCTACAATCATCACGGCGAAGTACCATTTGGTAAGCTTCGATAAAAAATAAACCCCGGCCGAAAGGCACAGGAGCATAATAGGCATCCAATCCATCATGATAAAAATGGGCCAGCGCCTTAATCCATGATATGTTGTACCTCCAATTCCACCGATATAAAGCAATACCAGAGCAATACTTAAAAAAGTATGTTGTTTAAACTTCCCCCAAATCTTAATGCTCCAGTACACTGCAATAACCAGGAAAAAGCAACTTGTGATCGTATTTAAAGGTTCGGGAAACAGCTGGCTTAAATTGGTTTCGGTGTACATGGTACCACCATCGGGAGGGTTCTGGATAAAAGCGCTCATGAATAAATAACGTAAGAGAAAATTAAATGTTTGATAAGCTATGTAACGATCAAGATGGAAAAATAATCTGGCTTTTACCTAACCCAACAGGTTAAATATTAATTAACTCTTAGTGTAGCAACGGTAATTATTTGTACTTTAGTTACATCTAAGCTATATTAATTATGAAACCTTTATTGATTCTTTTTTTATTTATTACAACGGCAGTTTATGCACAAACAGCACCAAAACCTTATGGTGCGTTACCCTCTAAAAGGCAATTGGCCTGGCACGACATTGAAGTTTACGGACTGATCCATTTTACGCCAACCACTTTCGAAAATAAGGAATGGGGTTTTGGAGATGCCGATCCGAAAACATTTAATCCAACTGATTTTAACGCTGAGCAGATTATCAAAGCCGCAAAAGCCGGTGGATTGAAAGGCATTATCCTGGTAGCCAAACACCATGATGGTTTTGCCCTGTGGCCAACCAAAACCACTGATTATAATATCAGCAAAAGCCCGTTCAGGGCCGGAAAAGGCAATTTGGTTAAAGAAGTAGAGCAAGCTGTGCGCAAAAACGGTTTAAAGTTCGGCGTATATTGCTCGCCCTGGGACAGGAATAACCCGCTTTACGGTACCGACAAATATCTGGCCATTTACCAGGCCCAGTTAAAAGAGCTTTACAGCAATTTTGGCGAACTTTTTATGAGCTGGCACGATGGCGCTAACGGTGGCGATGGCTATTATGGTGGCGCCAAAGAAAAACGCTCAATTGACAACACTACTTATTACGATTGGAAAAATACCTGGGCCATTACCCGCAAAATGCAGCCAATGGCCAATATTTTTAGCGATATCGGTTTAGATATCCGTTGGGTGGGTAATGAAAATGGAAATGCAGCAGAAACCTCATGGGCTACTTTTACACCCATGGCACCGGATGGGAAAAGTGAAGCCGTTCCTGGACAAGCGAATTATCCGCAAAGTCCTGCAGGCATAAGAAATGGCAAATTCTGGATGCCGGCCGAGTGTGATGTGCCTTTACGGAAAGGATGGTTTTATCATGCCAGCGAACAACCTAAAACACCCGAAAAACTGTTCGACCTGTATTTAAAAAGTGTGGGCAGAGGTGCAGGTTTAGACCTTGGTTTGGCACCTGATACACGCGGACAGTTACACGAAGATGATGTGGCTGCCCTAAAAACCTTTGGCGATATGGTTAAACATACTTTTGAAAACAACCTGGCAAAAAACGCCGGCATTAAAGCAAGCAATAGCCGCGGTAAAATATACAATGCCGCTACCCTGCTTGATCATAACAGGGAAACCTATTGGGCAACAGCAGATGATGTACTTACTGCAGGGATAGAACTGGATTTAAAAACCCCTAAAACTTTTGATATTATCAGTTTACAGGAATATATCCCATTGGGCCAGCGGATTGAAGCTTATACAATTGAAGCATTTGAAAACAATACCTGGAAAAAAATCTATGATGGTACCAGTATCGGAGCAAAACGTTTAATAAAACTCGATAGCCCGGTAACAACCAATAGAGTAAAAATAAACATTACCAAATCTCCGGTTTGTATTACACTGAGTGAAATCGGACTGTACAAAAAAGTGGGTTAAACATTTATTCTTCTGGTTTGTAAATAATTTCGAATACCTGTGCTAAAGCATTAGAGGTTTGTTTGCTATAACGATAAGTACTATCGGCTTTAATATCGCGGTACATTAACATTACCGCACGGTAGGATACCTTGCTTAATTTTATTTTCTCTTCACGTTCTTTTGCATCTTCGGGCCTTAAATTTAAGGCCTGCATTTGCTTAATAATAACCAGATTTCTTTTTGTAGGAATAATACCATCCTGTTTAATCGAAATGAGCTTAACATCTTTTGGTAAAGAGATTTTTAAATTCATGATGCTGTTAAGCGAACCCAGGTTGCCGTTAAAGGTATCCCTTAGTTTACGGTATTCTTCCGTTCCGTATTTCGGACTAAAATGCACCACACCACTAAAGAACATTAAAAATAAAAGCATGGAAACGGCATATCTTGCCCAGGTTTTAATTTCAAAGGCCTTGTCCCATTTATAAGTAAGCAGATAGGTGAAAATAAAGCCTGATACAAAGCCACCTATATGGGCGGCATTATCTACCCTTTTGCCTAAAGCGCCGTTTATCAGCACCAATAACGATACAATTAATGTACTGATCAACAATGCCCTGGTGGCTTTCCGTTCGAAAGTTTTGGTAAGCAATAATGTAATAAAAGCACCATATAAACCCATGATAGCCCCCGATGCACCCATCATTACCCCTTCCTGATGGAAAATTAAACTTACCAAACCGCCGCAGATACCGCTCATTAAATAAATAAAGAGGTACTTTTTCCAGCCCAGTTTATTCTCGATCATTAAACCCAGATAAACCACCGCATACATGTTAAAAAACAAATGCGATTTTGACCCGTGGATAAACTGATAGGTAATTAAACGCCAGTATTCGCCACCTAATACAAGGTTACGCTGATTGACACCAAAATTTAACGATATCCGCTTTAGTTCTTCTATAAATTCATTATCAAAATTACCTCCATTTCTAACAAACTGATACCTCAGGTAAAATATGGTGAACAGAACCATCGCCACATAATAAAACACATTCAGGAGAACCAAAATAGGTGTTACCGTATAGCCTTTTTGCGGAAAAAACAGGAATAATACATTTTTGATCTTATTTTTGGTTGCTAAAGGCGCCTTTTCGAAATAATGATCGTCCTGCGTTTCTATAAACCGGTGGAATTTAATCAGATTCTCTTCCCAAACATCTTTCAGATGGAACTCTACATACTCAAACTCGTGAAAAAATTTTTCGAGGTTTAAATTGTTCTTGCCATAATCGTTAAAAAGCATTTGGATACCAACACACTCGCTTTTAACCACTGCAAAGTTCCCATGGATGCGGATAGATATTTCTTCGCTATACGATTGAAAAGATATCGGGGTATAAGCGATTAAGCCGGTTTCGGAAACATGGCTCAAACTCCAGCCCAGATTTTCAATAGCCTGTTTGGCAACAATTAAATATTTATCTGCCGGAAAATCGGCCAAAGGAATATATTTTTCAATTTTAGGCGAGTAACCCCAACTTATCAACATTAGCGCGTTAATTTTTTTTCGCCTCTAAGATAATATAAGGTGAAAGATTTTTGCTCTCAAATGGGATAATCTTGGTAAATATTTTTCCGGTAAGCCAAACTGCTTTTTTAAAAAGGCGCACACCGGTCGATTTTTGATCTTCGTTTTCCAACCAAACGCTAAAACGGCCAAAATAGCCTGATTTCACTTCTTTAAGTCCGGCCTGCTCGCAGATCGATTTCAGCAACGCAGGATCCATGCTATCGATATTGTGTTTATCGTAATTTTCTTTATCGAAATTCTTCTGGAACCAACCGTTAACGGCTTTAAAATTTGGCAGGGTGATAAATAAAGTTCCTCCCGGTTTTACAAAAGATATGTGGCGGTTAATAATGTCGGCTGTATCGTTAAAATGTTCTATTAAACCACAGCTTAACACCAGATCGTACTGTTTTTCGGGTATATAATTAAAAAGATCGGTTTCGATGATATGGATATCCTTTTCAGTTAAATCATTCTTCTCCAAAAGCTCCTTTACCACAGGTGGATGAACAAAATAATCCAGAAGGGTAACATCGAGCTTAAAATATTTTTTCAGGAATACGGCATAATAACCAGGGAAACCACCCAGTTCGATAGCCGTTTTAACATGGTCTTTCTGGATCACATCAGCCAGCTGGCGGTGAAATAAATAGTTTGAGGGTAACTGAACCGCGAGTCCTTTTTTACTTTCCCAATAATTTACCCAAAAAGCCCTGTCGGTTAATAAATTTGCCATGTTTTAAATAATTCCAATCCCAAAGAAACGGAAAAATCTGGTTAATTGCCTAAAGTGGTTAACTGTTTAAATTGTTAAAGTTTTCGATTGCTGGATTGTTAAATTGTTTGATTGCTAATTTAAGCGAACACTAAACCCAATAGTTTTTTCATATTGTTGATTGTTAAATTGCTATACGCATTGCTGGATTGTTAAATTGTTTGATTGTCCAGCGATTAGCTAGAAAACGAAAATTGTTTTATGGTCGGTAGTTAACAATATAACAATCCAACCATAAAACAATTTTTCTGCACCAGAACAGTCGCAATAAAACAATCTTTCTGCATCATGCCCGATTAACGGATTTATACAGTTAACCAATTAACCTATCCTCCAGTTAACCCTATTTTAAGTCCTTCAAAATCTCTGCTACTGCTTTCTCCAATTGTGGATCTTTATCGGCCAGGCGGTCTTCGAAAGTGTTTTTTACAAAAATATCAGGTTTTACACCTTCCTTTTCAATGTTTTTGCCATCCATGGTATAACAGCCCCACGATGGTAAACGGTAAGAAGAACCATCTACCAAACCTTTGGCCGAAGTAAAAATAATCCAGCGGTAAGTTTCGGTACCGATGATTTTACCCAGCTTTAACTGTTTAAAACCTGCGGCGGTCATTTCTGCATCACTTAACGATTGCTCGTTAACCAACAATACAATCGGTTTTACGGCCGGACCAAAATTACTCTGCGGAGCCAGTTTCCCGCCGCGGTATTTCCACTGCAGGTATGGGCGTTGCGAAAGGAATTTCAGCACATCATCGTGTACATTTCCGCCGGTATTGTAGCGGAGATCGAGGATAATGGCTTCTTTATTTTCCTCCTGCGCCACCATATCCAGCAAAAAGCTTTCAAGCTCGCTACCACCCATGTTTTTCATGTAAGAATAAGCAATCCTGTTATTGCTCCATTTATCAACATTCTGGTGGTTTTTGGTAATCCATTCGTCGTAGAGATTCCCACGCAAAGTACCTGAGCTTTCGGGATGCACATTTACATAAACATCTTTTCCGTTGCGTTTAAATGTTAATGTCATTTCGCGGTCCAGCGATGGTTTGCTGAAATAATAATCGCGGTCTATTTTTTCGTCTACTTTAACACCATTTACTTCGGTTAAAATATCGCCGGCCAAAATATTGGTTCCGGTACGGGCGGCATTACTTTTAGCGGCAATGCGTTCTACCTTCAATGGATTTTCGTTATCAAAAATAATTCCGGTTTCGTTGGTAATGTAGTTCAGGTTTTTGCGTTCTTCTGCACCCGAACTGTTAAAGCCCATGTGCGAAGAATTCAGTTCGCCCAGCATATCGTTCAATAAAATCCTTAAATCACTTCTGTTGTTTACGTAAGGTAGGTATGCAGCATAACGCGTTCTCATTTTATCCCAATCTACTCCGTGGAATTTTTCATCATAGAAATTTTCATCCAAGCCTACCCAGGTTTCGTAAAACATCTGGTTAAATTCTGCATTCAGGTTTCTGGTGAATTTGTAACCATGATCTACCCGATCAAGCTTGTTGCCTTCTAAGGTATATTTGTTGATTGTGCCACGCGATAGCACAAAAAACTTATCACCGGCCGAAACAATCGAATAATCGCCGCCATCGGCAACTTTTTCGGTTTTATTGGCCTCGAAGGGCTCTATCGTAGTGCGGTAAAGTCCTGGTGCCCCACCTTCATGGTTAGATGAATAAAAAACATAGGTTTTATCGCCTTTGGCATAAGCATCTGTTCCAAACTGACCGCCGAAAGAAGGGCCAACCAGTTCTACCCTGTCTAAAATATCCTGCGTATTAATCGTGATTACATTGGCAGGCTTAGGCGTAGGTTTAACTTCAGTTTTCTTTTTAGCGGTATCGGTTTTTCCTTTTTTATCATTTTTATTGTCTGCAGGTTTAACCTCTGCTGGTGCTGGTTTACTTTCTTTAAACAGATCATCGAACTTATCAGAGCGGTAAGGATCATCGTAATTGTTTAAGGCCATGCGGTAAATGTGCGCATTCTGCATCCCGCTTGGATACGAAGGCTTGGTACGGGCACTGGTAAAGAAAATATATTTGCCATCCGGCGACCATGCTGGTCCGGTTTCGGTAACGCCCGTATTGGTTAAATTAATCGTTTTATTGTCTTTAATGTGGTGCACTACAATATCCTGCTCAAAATTGCGGTACACCGTAAAAAGTATATATTCATCATTGGGCGAAAAACTTGGCGCCGAACTCTGTATAGCCCAAAACTCGTCGGTTACCAAAGTTTTGGCATCAAAAGTTTTAAGGTCCATCAATTTAAGCTCGTTTCTGCCGCTTAAATATACAGCCATGGTTTTCGTTTTGTTCAAAGTGATATCGCGTACGTTTGCCTTATCTTTTGTAAGCTGTTTTACAGCACCTTTTCCATCACCGGTAATGGTAAACCAGTTCTGATAACCGTTAGCGGTTTGACTGAACAAAATTGTTTTATTATCGGCCAGCCATTTACATTCCAAAGCACGCTCGCCACTGTTGGTAATCTTGCGGATAAACTTTCCATCTGCATCGCTCACAAATACCTCACCCCGCGAAACAAAAGCCATCTTTTTACCATCGGTAGAAACGTCGAAGGCTGAAATATTGCCCCGTACATCATACTCCTGTTCCTTGCTCAATACCTGGTTACGTGAGGTACTGATGTTGATTTTCTCGGTTTTCTTCGAAGCTACATCGTAAGTATATAACTGATAATCTTTTTCGAACACAACGGTTGCTCCATTTGCAGCAACAAACGGACGTTTAATGGAAGTATCGAAATTGGTTAAACCCGTTTTTTTGCCGTTGATAAAAGTATAAAGGTTGTATTCATCATTGCCTTCATCAGATACAAAAAAGATATTGCCTTTCTGATCAACACTCGTCCAGAAATCTTTTCCGATATAATCTGTATAACGTTTATAATTTTTGGTTTTTGGATTATATGACTGGATATCGGGATTATAAGCACCCTTGTAGTGTTTACGGTTTGCAAAACGGTAACTCTCCCAGGTATCGCTAAAAAACAGTTCTCCCGTTGGCGATTCGGCAATATGGTGCGTGGTATTGAAATAATTATCGAATAACCTCACTGCCGTACCACCATTTACGCCCACTTTATAACTCGAAAAGGAATTATAACGACCAGAGGTAAAATAGATTGTTTTCGAATCCCAGCTCCAGTTATCCACTTCATCACTGGCATCGTTAAAGGTTAACTGTTTAATATCACCTCCTGTTAAAGGCATTACATAAACATCATAATTGCCAAACTGGTTGGAAGAAAAGGCCAACCATTTACCATCAGGAGATATTTTCGGGTTGATTTCTTCGCCCTGCATAGCCGTAACCCTCGATGCTACGCCACCTTTAACCGGAACTTTCCAGATATCGCCATCGTAACTGAATACTATTGTCTGCGCATCGGGCGTTAATGCTGGGTAGGCCGCAAAGTAGGTTTGGCCCTGTGCAAAAGAGTAAACGGGCAACAAAAAGGCTATTGCTGCAACCGATTTTAAGAACGATTTGATCATGATTTATTTTGTTTGGCTTTTGATGCCTCAAAATACGCAACAGATTTTATATTCGTAAACAATAAAATGTATTTTTGATTGATTTGAAAGTAGTACACCTAAATACCTACGATGGAAATGGCGGAGCAGGACGTGCCTGTTTGCGTTTAAGTGATGCCCTTAAGGCAAGTGGAATCGATTCGAAAGTATTGGTTTACTATAAATTTGGCCAAAACCCTAAGGTAGATACCTTTAGTAAATCGCCAATCCAAAAGGCAAGGGCAGTTTATAATATTTTATCGGAAAGGTATTTTGCCAAATGGCTAAGTAAATCGGTAAAAACACCATTTAGCCTGCAATGGTTTGGCCGTTCGGTAATTAACCACCCCGATGTTAAAAATGCAGATATTATCCATTTACATTGGGTAAACCACGGCTTTCTTAACCCTAAGTTTTTAGCACAGCTTGATGAACTGGAAAAACCTATAGTTTGGACTTTTCATGATAGCAATGCTTTTACCGGTGGTTGCCATGTGCGTTATGGCTGCGAAAATTTCCACCATCAATGCGGCAACTGTCCGATTTTAAAAATCAGTGGTAAAAATGATATTTCGCACAAAACCTGGCTGCGCAAACAAAAAGCTTATACCGAATTAAATTTCCACATTGTAGCGCCCAGTAAATGGATGGCCGCATCGGTAAAATTCAGCAGTTTGCTGGGTACAAGGAAAGCTACGGTTATCCCGAATACGATTGAAACAAAAATTTTTAAACCTTATGTTAAATCGGAAGCTAAAAAAATCCTGAAGATCAATCCGGATAAATTTGTGCTGATGAGCGGTTTTATGCCATCCAAAAACGACAAACATAAAGGAACTCCTTATTTGATCGAAGCGCTGGAAATTCTTTCACGCAGAAAGGGAATACAAAAAGAAAATATTGAACTGGTTATTTTCGGAAATAAGGAGAACGCAGAAATGCCCGAATTCCCTTTCAAAACCACATTTTTGGGCACCATTAACAAAGACGATCATTTAGCAAAATGTTATTCGGCTGCCGATGCTTTTATCACACCTTCGCTGGAAGATAATTTACCGAATACGGTTATGGAAAGTTTATCCTGCGCTACACCTGTTATTGCTTTTACTACCGGCGGGATTCCGGATATGGTGAAACACATGCAGAATGGCTATCTGGCTGAATATCAAAATGCCGAAGATCTGGCAAATGGTATCGAATGGTTATACCACCGCCCCAATAAAGAAGAAATCCAAAAAGCGGCACGGTTAAGCATTTTAACCGATTTTTCGGAAGAAGTTATTGCAGCTGAGCATATCCATCTGTATGAAACATTGATTGATTTACAGCCGAAGTAAGAAAATAAAACCTTGATATACAAATAAATAATTTTAGACCAACACTGTTGGACCAATTACAAATCACTGATATTGAGCAAATTGAATTTAGTCCGTCAGTAACGGACCAATTGGAAACATATATTATTGACAAAAGAAAATCGTCATCTCGACCGGAGCAAAGCGAAGCGCCCGCCTGCTTCGGGCAGGGAGAGATCTA
>NZ_DJDT01000233.1:18742-27428 GCF_002432345.1 Pedobacter sp. UBA5917 | reverse complement strand
CTTCAATAATCACCGCCGCTACTTTATCGGGTTGCGACATAAATATCACGTGGCTACCTTTTACCTCGGTTACTTTGCTGTTAGAGCGTTTGTACATGGCACGCTGAATTTCTGGTGCAATACTTTTATCTTCAGTAGCTACCAGCGCATAAGTTGGTTTATTTCTCCAGGCCGCTTTGGTAATCGGTGTTATAAAACCTTTTGCATAAAAAGCACCCTGTGAGGCATACATAAAATCGGCCTCTTCTTTACTGATATCGGCACAGAATCCTGCATGATATTTGGCTTTGTCGTAATATACTATACCTTTTTCATCCGGAGGCAAAACTCCGTTCTCGGGTGCTGGAGGGGCAGTTTGTAACCATTGTACTGTCGATTCGCCATTATCGGGCTGAAAAGCAGCGATATACACCAGTGCTGCTACTTTTGGATGGTTTCCGGCCTCTGTAATAACCGTACCTCCCCACGAGTGTCCGGCCAATATTGCCGGCCCATCCTGTTTATCCAGTGCTACCTGCGTAGCTTTTACATCATCTTCCAGTGATGTTAATGGATTTTGAACTACCGTTACATGATATCCCTTTTTGGTTAATGCATTATATAAAGCTTTATATCCCGAACCATCGGCAAAAGCGCCATGTACCAATACTACATTTTTAACTTCCTGGGCATTTACACTATTTACAGTACTTAAAATAGTAGTCAATACAACTGCTGTAGCGATTAGGCTACCTTTGATTTTGTTTTTTAGATTTAGAGTTTTCATTTTCTTTGCTGTTGATGTTTTGTTTGAATCAACGATACAAAGATGGGCTGAAACAGCTACCCCAATAATAGAGATTTTTCCTGTATGATTGTAAATTTTTCCCTTTAATTATTTTTTTTTCGATTTCTGTAGCCGATAGGTGAATAGGAAGTATGTTTTTTAAAGAAATTACAGAAATAGGCCGGGTCTTCAAAGCCAAGGTCGTAGGTGATTTCTTTAGCTGATTTATCGGTATAGCATAAAAGACGTTTGGCTTCAATGATAATGCGTTCCTGGATCATCTGGATCGGACTTTTCTGGTTAAACAGCGCAAAAAGATTGGAAAGCGTTTTAGGAGATTTATTGAGTTTATGGGCGTAAAAATTTACAGTATGTTCATTGTGGAAATTGCCCTCTACCAATAGGTTAAATTTACGGATAATATTAAACCGTTCGTTCTGCTGCCGCTCATCTGGGATATATTCCGATTTGGCCAGCTGGGTTACGGTAATAATCAGCCGTTTGAGCAGCATCACCAGCATATCATTCTGCACATGATCGGAAGTATTCAATTCTGAAACGAACATATTCAGTAATATCCCCATTTTTTGCTGCGAAGCCTCATCCAGGTTGATAAACAGATTGTTTCCCATGCAGAACAGAAATCCTACACAGCTCACTTCCGAATCGTGGTCGATGATGCAATAAAACTCCCTGTTGAACTGCCAGGCCGTAAGATCCGAATTCCGCCCAAAAGAAAACGACTGGTTAAACATTAATGGCAGTATAGTTTGGGGAGGGAAATCAAACTCATCCCCATCGATCATAACTTTTTGCGTATGTCCACGGTTCCACACGATGGTAAAATATTTATTGTTACTATCCTTGCCGTAGAAGAAACGGTCAAAATCCGGCTCATCGTTTACCAATAGTAAGCGGCCCCCGGAGTTTGCATCTTTTAACGAAAGTTTCATTATTTTAGTTTTTGTAAACAAAGTTAAGCATCAATGGCTGCCCAAATTATAAAATACCTCATTACGTTTCCTGATAAATCTGGCTCAGGGTGCTTATTTGTAGGGATTATAGGCTAAATGTACAAAAGGATGTTGTTAAAAAGATATATGGGTTAACAAATTGATAATATGATACGAATTGTATCTTTAATATCTAAATGGTTTTTTTGCAAATGAAATTTAGCTAGGTAATGGGCAATTATAATCTGCAGACCGATGATGAACTTTTTCTTCTGCTGAAGAAAGGAAATCACCGTGCTTATGAGGTACTTTACGAACGCTATTGGGCCATACTTTTCAGGTATGCGCGAAAAATAATGCAGAATGATGAAGAGGCCAGGGATGTGGTGCAGGATGTTTTTGTAATGTTATGGTCGAAGGCCGCAGCCCTTGAAATCCAGATTTCCCTATCCTCATTTTTATATGCTTCTACCCGAAATAGTATCTTAAAATTGTTCCAGCGTGGAAAAGTAAAAGACAAATACCTTAATTCTTTAGCAGAGTTTCTGGAACAGGAAAACAATACCACCGATCACCTTGTCCGTAACCGTGAACTGGCCCGCAGGATTGAGCATGAAGTAGCCTCGTTGCCGCCAAAAATGCGTGCCGTATTCGAACTCAGCCGCAAATCTTACCTCTCGCACCGCGAAATTGCCACCCGTATGGAAATATCTGATAAAACGGTAAAAAAACAGATGGCAAATGCCATAAAAATCCTCCGTTTAAAGCTGGGCACATTTTTCTTTTTAATTTTTTAATTTTTTTTTGATTTCATCTACTCCCTCAGCCTGGGCAAACGTTCATAACCATACACAAGCCAATTGAAGGAAAAAGTATGGAGCATAAACAGGCAAAAGAACTGCTTGATCGGTATTTGGAAGGTAAATGTACTGCCGAAGAGATAAATCTGGTAGAATCGTGGTATCTGCAGGAAACAGCACATCCGGCTGAACTTCAGTCTGAGCCAGATTACGATGACCTCGGAAAATCCATTTGGAAAGACATACAAGACCAAAATAACAGCACCAAGAAACTGTTGCCTTATTATAAATGGGCAGCAGCTGCGGCAGTGTTTCTTATCATTGGTTTTGGTGTATACCGTTTTATCCGTCCCCAGGTTTTACCGGCCCATTCTACCGGAGATTTTGCCCGGAACGACATCTCTCCAGGTGGCAATAAGGCATTCTTAACACTTGCTGATGGTAGGAAAATTGCTTTGGATGATGCTGCGAAAGGCAAAATAGCAGAACAGGCTGGTGTAACCATCTCTAAAACCGCAGATGGACAATTGTTATACTCGGTTTCGGATGCCATTAAATCTAATCAGCAACTTTCTGCAAAAACCGCTTTTAATACCATCGAAACACCTAGGGGCGGGCAATACCAGGTTAATTTACCCGATGGTACCAAAGTATGGCTAAATGCAGGTTCAGTATTACGCTATCCGGCACGTTTTGCTGTGGCTAAACGGGAGGTGGAGTTACAGGGAGAAGCATATTTCGAAGTGGCCAAAAGAACGTTTAAAGAAAATGGAAAGGAAAAACGTTTGCCATTTGCGGTAAAAACAGGTTTGCAGGAAGTAGAAGTGCTAGGTACCCATTTCAATATTAATAGCTACCAGGAGGAGGGCAATATCAAAACAACGCTTTTAGAAGGTTCGGTGGCTGTAAAGCCGCTTTCTGGTAGAATATCGGGTACAGGTAAAATCCTTAAACCGGGAGAACAAGCAGTACTAAAAGATGGGGTAATTAAAACAACCGGGGTTGATACCGAACAGGTGCTTGCCTGGAAAGAAGGCTTTTTTATGTTCGATAACGAAAACCTGCAGAACATTATGCTACAGATTGCCAGGTGGTATGATGTGGAGGTCGAATTTAAAGACAATAACCTAAAAACAAAAGGGTATAGTGGTACAGTTTCGCGTTTTACAAACGTATCGCAGGTGCTTAAAAAAATAGAATTAACGGGTTCGGTACACTTTAAGATCGAAGGAAGGAGGATTGTAGTAATGAGATAAAACCAAAAAACTGCAGTCCAAAAAAAAAGTCAGCAATGCTACCAACATTACTGACCCTCAACCGGTATAACCGGAAAATATTCGTTGGCTCAGTTAAATACCCTATTTGCGATAGAATTATTAAACCAAATCAAACAAACAAATGTATACAAATTCTGCTAATATTCTTTGCAGGGTCAGGCCCTGCACGACCAAATTTTTGCTAGTAATGAAACTTATAACAGTTTTGATGGTAACCTGCCTGCTCCAGGTAAGTGCCGCAACAGGCAATGCCCAGAGTATCTCTTTGGTCCAGAAAAATATAACCATCAAGCAGGTTTTCAGGGCAATCCGTAAACAAACGGGATATAATGTGCTTTGGGAAACCGATAAACTCCAAACCAACAAAACAATCAATGCCCAATTTGAAAATGCACCTTTAAACGAAGTGCTAGGCAAATGCCTCGAAGGCAAGGACCTTACTTATGCCATTGATGAAAAAACAGTAATTATTAAAGCCAGGCCACTTTCATTGTTGGATAAACTGATCAATATTTTACGCTCGGTAGAAATTACAGGTAAAGTGCTCGATGAAAAAGGCGGTACGCTTCCCAATGCTTCTATTCTTATTAAAGGAACCAAAATTTACCATAAAACCGATGAGAACGGCAATTTTAAATTCACCCTGCCTGATGAAGGGGCCATACTGGTGGTTTCTTACCTGGGCTATAAAACCCAGGAAGTGCCGGTTTCTAAAAGTGGAGCGCTGAGCATTACGCTTCTGCCTGATATGGCCGATCTGGAAGATGTAGTGGTGGTAGGGTATGGAACACAGAAAAAAGCCAACCTCACCGGTGCAGTAGATGCCATCAGTTCGAAACAGCTCGAAAACCGCCCGATAGCCAATTTAGGGCAGGGTTTGCAGGGACTGATCCCAAATCTTAATATTTCCATTGCAAACGGCAGGCCCAATACGGCACCCGATTTTAATGTACGCGGATTTGCTTCCATCAACGGAAGTGGAGCACCGCTTATCCTTGTGGATAATGTTCCTTTCAGCGCCTCCGATCTGTTAACGCTCAATCCGGCCGATATCGAAAGCGTATCGGTATTGAAAGATGCTGCAGCTTCTGCCATTTATGGTGCCAGGGCACCCTTTGGTGTGGTTTTAATCATTACCAAATCTGCCAAAAGCAGTAAAATCAATGTTGGCGTAAACAGTTATATGGCTTTCCGTACGGTAGGAAAATTACCTGAGGTGGTTACCGATCCCTATGAGGTTTTAAAAGCTAAAAATGAAGCTGCATTCCCTTTGTACAATCCCGCGTATAGTGCTGCACTGGTTGAAGCGGCCAGGTTACGCTCGCTCGATCCATCGCGGCCGGATGTGATCGCCGACCCAACCGACCCCAATAAATGGTTTTATATCGGATCTACCGATTGGTTGAAAGAAGCTTACGAACAATCGGCTCCGGCTTATAATGTGGGATTAAATATCTCTAAAAAGGCCGAGCAGCTGAGTTATTATCTCTCGGCCAATTATTACCGCCAGAAAGGGATGATCCGTGGTGCTGATGAAAATAACAATATCTACAATTTAAGGGGAAAGGTTGATCTTAACGTGACCAAATGGCTTACCATTTCGAACAATACCATGTTAACCTCTACATTTTATGAGGCACCGACTTTTATCGATGGTAATTATTTCTGGAATATCAACCGTACCAATGTAACCGATATTCCGCGTAATCCGGATGGCTCATGGACCTCTGCCGGAGCCTCATTGTTGGGCGCTGTACAGGAAGGTGGCAGAAAAACAATGAGTGCAAATACCGTTCAAACCACTTTTTCTTTTGATGGATCTTTGATCAAAAATATCTGGAGTTTAAAAGGCGATGCAACTTTTAGAAGGGTTGGCAGTTTAAATAAATCTTACGAAATCCCCGTTCCTTACAAAACCGGTCCAAATCTGGCGCCACCGCTAACTACCTCAACTTCGGCAACCGATCAAAACGGTAATATAAAGTACGACGTAGTAAATTTATATACCCAGGCGCAGAAACAATTGGGAAACCATTTCATTTCGGGGCTTGTGGGCTATAACCAGGAACAGTTCCGCAATGCCAGTTTCTCCGCTTCCCGTAAACAATTAATTTCTAATGGTCTGCCTTCGCTCAATTTGGCCACAGGCGATCAAACAGTAACCGAAAATGTTGCCGAGTGGGCTGTTCAGGGGCTTTTTTACCGTCTAAACTATAATTTCAAGGAACGTTACCTGCTAGAACTTAACGGGCGTTACGATGGGTCATCACGTTTTGCACCGGGCAAACGCTGGGTATTTGTGCCTTCGGCATCTGCCGGCTGGATGATTTCGCAGGAAAAGTTTTTTGCGCCGGTAAAAGAATCACTGGCCATGGATATGTTTAAAGTGAGGGGCTCTTATGGTATTTTGGGCAATCAGGCCGCTGTTGGCGAATACGATTACCTCGCAAAGATGAACAGCGGAAAAACGGGCCAGATTTTAGGCGGAGCCCAACCCATTTATGTTAATCCTCCATTGGCTATATCGAGTAACTTCACCTGGGAAAAAGTATCAACCATTAACCTTGGAGCCGACCTTAGTTTCTTTAAAAACAGATTAGAACTAAATTTCGACCGTTATACGAGGTTTACCAAGGATATGCTGGTACCCGGAAAACCACTTCCAGGTGTGTTTGGAACAGGATCTCCAACTGCAAATGCAGCCGATCTGAAAACAAAAGGCTGGGAGCTGAAACTCGGATGGAAAGATCAGCTGATGGTAGGCGGTTCGCCGCTCAGTTACAACTTTACGCTGGCCCTTAGCGATAGCAGATCGTACATTACCCGTTTTGACAATCCGAACAAACTGTTGAACAATTATTACGAGGGGATGGAGATTGGCGAAATCTGGGGACTTGAGGTTGAAGGCTTTTTTCAGAATGCCGACGAGTTGAAAAACCATGCAAACCAAACCGCAGTTGGAACCGACGATCAGCGTTACCAGTATTTTGTGGGAGATGTGAAATTTAAAGACCGGAACGGGGATGGCAAGGTCGATTTCGGAAATAAAACGGTAGATAATCCGGGCGATTATTATAAACTGGGCAATAACAGGATGCGTTTACCTTACAGCGTCGATCTTTCGGGTGCATGGAAAGGTTTCGATTTAAGGGTATTTATACAAGGGGTGGCCAAAAGAGAGTGGTATGCCGCCGGAAGCAATATTTATTTCTGGGGCATTTATGCACAACCCTGGACCAATGTTACGGTACAGAATCTGGATCACTGGAGCCCGGAAAACCCTAATGCCTATTTTCCGAGGATAAAAGCCTATGCTGCCGAAGATACAGGAGAAGAACTGGGAATCCCCAATACACGTTACCTACAGGACGCTTCGTACCTCAGGGTAAAAAACATTACACTGGGTTATACCTTGCCCAAAAGCCTGTTGAAAAAAGCAAAACTGGAAAATGTACATTTTTATGTAAGCGGCGAAAATCTGTTCGAACATTCCAATCTTAAGGTAAAACTCGATCCTGAAGGACTCGATGGTAATATTTACCCTTTCCAGCGTACCTATTCATTCGGTGTCAACTTTAATTTCTAAAACTAAGCAGATGAAAACAACATATTACATTCATATCGTCCTATTTTTGATAAGCGTAGGACTGCTGGCCAGCTGTAAAAAGGATTTTCTGGACAGAATCCCCGAAACTACCATTACACCCAATCAGTTTTTTAAAACCACTGCCGATCTCGAAACCTATACCAATGGCTTTTATGGGATGTTCGGGCCTGGTACCGATGATCTTTTTTCTGATAATATCTCGGTAAATCTGGGCGGGAGCGAGCTGGATAACATGATCAGGGGGAAAATCAATCCGGCAAATGTTGGCGGATGGAGCTGGACCAACCTCCGCACCATCAACTACATGCTTAATAACCTTCAGCAGGTTCAGGGCGATGCCGCTGCCATCAGGCACTTTGTAGGCATTGCCCGCTTTTACAGGGGAATATTTTATTACAATATGATCCGCAGGTATGGCGATGTTCCATACTATAGCAAGGTACTAAATCCCGATGATGAGGCACAGTTATACAAAGCTAAGGATCCACGTGCTTTGGTTGCCGATTCGGTAAAAGCCGATCTGGAATATGCTGCGGCCAATGTGATGCCCACAGGTACCAATACCCGTATTACCAAATGGGCAGCCTTAACGGTACTCGCCAGATTTTGCCTTTTTGAAGGTACTTTCAGGAAATATCACGATGAACTTGGCTTGCAGGCAACTGCCACCAGCTTTTTGCAAAGGGCCGAATCGGCCAGTAAAGAAGTAATGGGAGGTGGTTTCAGTATATATAACACCGGAAAAAAAGGAGAGGATTATCAAAAGCTTTTTACCAGTCAGGATTTGAGCGGCAATAAAGAAATGATATTCTATGATGATTACGACAGGGCCTTAAACCGCTCTAACAGTACACACTATGTTTTCGACTGGCAATGGGCACTGAGCAAAAGTTTGATCGATACCTACCTGATGACAGATGGTACACCTTTTACCTCTACAGCAAACTGGGACAAAAAAACATACGCGGAAATTTTCAGCAACCGTGATCCACGCATGGCAGTTACGGTGATGCCCCCAGGTTTTTCAACTACACTTGGTGGAATACCGAATAAAACCAGGCCAACTTTTGGTGGTTATCCACAGATTAAATTTTATGCCATTGATCCAACCAGTAAAGTGTACACCGAGTTTACCGATCTGCCGATTTTACGTTATGCTGAGGTTTTATTGATCCAGGCAGAAGCCAGGGCCGAAATGGATTTACTTAATCAAACAGATCTGGATAACACCATCAACGTGTTACGTAACCGTGCCGGTGTAACGCCATTAAATATGGCTGCGG
>NZ_DJDT01000233.1:0-18578 GCF_002432345.1 Pedobacter sp. UBA5917 | reverse complement strand
TACTGCGGCCAATAGCACACCCGATGCTGTTTTAGCTGCAATGTATCCGTTGGTTAATGGGGCAAACAAAGGTGTATTATTAGAAATCCGTCGCGAGCGTAACGTAGAACTGGCCTGTGAGGGTTTCAGGTTTGCCGATCTGCTGCGATGGAAAGCGGGTAAACTGTTAGAAAAACCAACGCAGGGCATGTATCTGCCAAAATTGGGGGCTTATGATGTTACCGGCGATGGGATAGAAGATATCGCCATTTTACAGGCCCCAAATCAGGAAACACCGCTCGATGGCCTTCCTGCAGATGTTAAATCAAAGCTTGTAAAATATTACCTGAGCGACAATAGTTTTTACCTGAGTAATGGGAGTTCGGGTTTTATCATGTTCCCAGAGAATTTAAGTTCTCCACGCTCGTTCATTGATCCGAAATACTATTATTTCCCTATACCCATGCAACAGATATTGCTTAACCCCCAGCTTAAACAACCTACTGGCTGGCAATAATAAAATAAAACCGGGGATGGCTTTTCGTTCATCCCTGGTTGTTTTGATAAAAACATAAACACATGAAAAGAAGAAACTTATTAAAATCGATCCCCCTGGCTACGGCGGCCCTTGTACTTGGCGACCTTAAAAATGTTACCCTGGCTGTCCCGGTAGAGAAAAATAAAGAGCGTAAACCTGTTTTAACAATCGCCCACATTACCGATGTGCACATCAGAAACGGAGATGACGCCCCTGCAAGATTTGAAAAATCGCTGAAAGAAATCAAGAAACAAAAAATAGATTTTTTCCTGAATGGGGGAGATAGCATCCATGCGGCCGATTACAAAGATATCAAACGCGAAAGTGTAACCGAACAGTGGGGCATATGGGACAACTGCATCAAAGAAATAGCAGGATATGAAGTGCATAGCTGTATCGGTAATCACGATATCTGGTGGGCTGCACCATCAACCGCTGATGAGATGTACGGAAAAGACTATGTGGTTAAAAGATTGAAAATCCCGAACCGCTATTACAGTTTTTCGAAAAAAGGCTGGCACTTTATTATTCTGGATGGCAATAATAAAAATACAGCTCTGGATGCCGAACAATATAAATGGCTGGAGGATGAACTGGAACGTTTACCTGCAAATACACCTGTGCTGCTGATGTCGCATTATCCCATATTAACAGTTACGGGTACCTGGGAAGGTGGACAGCATGGCGATCATAAAGAACTGAAACAATTGTTCTTCAAACACAAAGATAAGGTTAAGGTTTGCCTCAGCGGACATCAGCATCTACTTGATAGGGCCTGGTACAATGGCGTAGAATATTATTGTAATGGGGCAATGAGTGGATTTTGGTGGGGAAAAGGTGATAAAAGATCAGCAAAGCCCTATTATTATCAGGAAACTGCACCAGGTTATGCCATCCTTAAACTATATAGCGATGGCACATTGGAAAACAGGTATATCGAAACCGAACAACCTGAAGTAACAGGCTGATTTCTTTTTAGGTATAAAAGATTGTTTAAAACCATGTATTAACAGGCCGGTTCCTGTTGAAAAACAGGGACCGGTTTTTTTATAGAAATTATAGCCGGATATTCCGTTCAAAATATACGATGTTGTGATCATAAATGCCCTGATAGGGATTTCCGTATGTGCGGAAGCCGTTGTTTAAAAGAAAACGCTGGCTGCTGCGCGTAGCAGTGGTAGAAAACAGGATGCCACCATAATGGGTAATTTTTTGGAGTAACATCCTTTTCAAAGTACTGCTGATTCCTTTTTGACGGAAAAGGGTAAGCGTATACGAATAACCGACTTCGAGAAAAGGTTCGTTGATGCTGCTCCTGATACCGGCTTTTCTGTGCACGTTTTCCAGATAGGATAAACTGGGTTTTTTGATTGCTGAAATACCAACGAGTTTTTTATCCTGATAACAAAAGCCGAGAAATTCGGCACCGAGTATTTTTAACGGAAGATCAATCGGCGACACCTTGTTTCCCTTGCGTAGCAACAGGTAAAAATAATGCAGTTCTGTAATAGAACAGTCGGCAGGCCTTTTGATTTCAAAATAACAATTGTCCAAAAAATTGGAGCCAAAAAAGTACTCCTGATAGGTTACCAGGCCAGTTGGGGTATGCTGGTTCATAGGGTAGGTGTTGATTGTGCTTAATATTTTTATTTGCAGGGCTTTATTTCTTTTTGCCCTTTAACGTATTGCTCAGGTTTGCTGATAAGGATAGCATGTTGCATACCTTATCGTTCCAGTCGATCAGCGCATCCTCTGGAGAAGTTCCCAAGCCTGATATGTCATGCTCTTCCTCAAAAGAAAGTACAGCATAATAGCAATCGCCATCCTGGTAAACCGCAGGCTTAAACTGCATTACAAATGTTGGTAGCCTGTACCGGCTGTAATCAAAATCCACCAATCTGCCCGGAATTGTTCTTGCCTGCTGTTTCATAAGCTAATTTTTGGTAAAATAATTAGTCTGCCGGTCTGAACTTAAAACCTGCCAAACAAACGTATTCCTAAATTAACAGCTTTATGTTTCCTTAAGGTTAATGCCTTATTGTCTGTTTGTTAAGGGGGCTGATTGCCCTATCAAACCATAATTGAATAAAGAAGTTGTGTTTGATCGACAGGTAGTTGGTTGAAATAAAAAACGCGATAAACAGTTTGGGACTGATTTGTCGCGTTTTGTGCCCTGACGAAACCATTAACGAAATTTTTATAGCGATTTTTGAAGATGACTTCTGAAATTCCTTGATTATGCCTTCACAATATAATCACGGTGGGTTTCTCCCCATTCGGAAAGCACGCCGATGATCGATTTTGTTGATTCCCCGTATTCGGTCAGCTCATAAATTACCGCAATGGGCTGGGTACTGGCTACCGTTCGTTTTACGAGGCGGTTTAATTCCATTTCCTTAAGTTCCCTACTTAGCGCTTTTCCCGAAATTCCTTTAACATCTCTTAATAGGTCCGAATACCGTTTGGGGCCAAACAGCAAACCGGCTATGATATATATCTTCCATTTACCGCCCAGTACATACATGGCATCGTGCACGCCCATAATGGCTTTTTTGCAATCGTGTGATGGCGTTGGTGTTATTTTAAGCATGGTTACCTTTTTGTCACTATAACATTTTGTCTCCTGGTGACAAAAGTAAACAAATAATGTTGAGTTTTGCATCACAAAAAAGAAACAGAAAATGAATACCATAGAAAATCTGGAGTGGCGTTATGCCACCAAAAAATTCAACGAAAACAAAATCTCTTCGGCAGATCTGAACAGGATACTCGAAGCCATCAACCTTTCGGCTTCTTCAACCGGTTTGCAGCCATACCGCGTTTTTGTTGTCGAAAATCCATCAATCCGTAAAGAGCTGGGCAAAGATTCATTTAATGCACAGATTTCGGAGTCGTCGCATCTGTTGGTTTTTGCAGCTTTCGAAAAAATAACCATCGGGCAGATAGAAAACTATATGTTGCACATTGCAGGCGAAAGGGGAGTGCCTGTTGAGGCTTTGGCAGATTTTAAGGCGGCATTGGTAGGCGGTTTGCTTAGCAGATCGGATGAAGAAAATTTTAACTGGGCAGCAAAACAGGCTTATATCGCATTGGGAACAGCGCTTATAGCAGCAGCTGAGCTAAAAATAGACTCTACACCCATGGAAGGATTTGATGCTGCAAAATTTGATTCGTTACTTGGGTTAACCGAAAAAGGACTTAAATCTGTGGTTACTTTAGCCCTGGGTTACCGCGATCACGAAAATGATGCATTTGCGAAACTCAAAAAGGTAAGGCTCCCGCTCGGGGATTTTGCAACCTTTATTGATTAGCGTAAAGAGATTGCCAAAATGCGATAGATGGTAGGGAAATTGCCAACAGCATTTATGAGGACATTTATGGTTATGGATGTCCTCATTTTTTAGATTAACCTAATGGATAAAGAATAGCGTTAATGATCAACATTTCACTTTAAACCATCGGTATCTGCCTGTTTTTTAAGAATGCCTTTTTCTACACTGTCGTTAATGAGCTGTTCGGCATAAGCCCAGATAGACGAAGAACCATCATTTATAACCTTTTTTTTGTTGTAAACTTGGTCGTAACCAACATTAAACTCGGCCCAGGTACCACCATTATTAGAAGTATTCTGCAATAAAGGTTCGAACCTGTCCATTGTTCGGGCAAATTTTGCGTCATCCGTAATTCCTTCTTCAAATTCTTCCCAAATGGCTATAAATTCTTCTGTCTGTGCTTTTGGCAAAAGTCCAAAAATACGTTTGGCGGCCAGGCGTTCTTCATCGGTATTGCTGTGGCTTTTCGATGTATCATAGATAAAAGTATCACCGGCATCAATTTCCACAAGATCATGTATCAGAACCATTTTCAACACCCTAAGCACATCGATCGGCTTGTTTGACTGGCCTGCCAAAACCAATGTCATCATCGCCAGGTGCCAGCTGTGTTCGGCATCATTTTCGTGCCTGTTGCTGTTGAATAGTTTAGTTCTGCGCTGGATGTATTTTAATTTGTCGATCTCTTTTATAAAAGAAACCTGTTTAATCAGATCATCGTTAAACATTGCCTGTAAATTTTGAAATTAATTGATTCGAAAAGGCAAAGTTAGTAAAAGGTCAGTGTACCGCTTGTCCGCTGCGCTTTGCCGATCTTATTTTGTTAACTTCTTCAATAAGCAGGGCCAAAGCGGGTTCTACCATGGTGCCATGGTTAAAGCCCTGCAGTTCGAGTAAACGGCATGCGGAGTGCCCGGTAAGTTTCATCATCCTTTGCAGATAAGCGTTTTCTTCGTACCTGCCCATTAGTTCTATTTCTCTATCACCCGTAATCAGCAGTGTTTGTGGGGCATTGGGCCTTACAAAATAAAGCGGTGCGTACCGATCGATGGTGGGCTGCAAATTACCTATCCCGTTTTCTTGTCTGACAGTGAAGTGCGTAATGGCTTGTCCGCTAAGGGCTACAAGTTCTGCAATGCGGTCTGCATCTACATCATATTTTTGAAGGTAAGATTTGTCGAGCGTAATCATCAATGCGAGATAAGCACCCGCCGAATGACCGCTCAGAACCACCTGGTCAGGATTTCCGCCATACTTCCGGATATTTTTGAACACCCATGCCACGGCTGCTGCCGCATCCTCTATGTAAGCGGGCGCTTTAACCTTTGGCGATAGGCGGTAGCCAACTGCAACTACGGCAAAACCCTTTTCGAGCAATCCTTTAGGTATCTCTTTTTTGCCTCCGGTAAGGCCACCACCGTGAAACCAGATCACCACCGGAAAATTTTTGTCGGTATCGGGGTAATATACATCCAGTACGCAGGCTGCATCTCTAGTGCTGTCGGTTGTGGCCAGGGTGCCTCTATAATAGGGTATTGATGAAGCTATTGTGTAGGTTTTTTGTGCTTTTACGCTGATGATGGCAATGGTGAATAAAAAACACAGTAATAATTTTTTCATTGGTTCGGTTATGGGATCAACTGTTATGGCCAAATATCGTAAACATAAAGTTAACATATGGCGTAAGTTTGCTGCATTGTTACTTAAAGCAGCACTAAAGGTAGCCTTAGGTTTCTGCCAAAAGTGATGGAAACCGCTTGTGATCAGCATAAGGTATTGATCTGATCAGCGCGTTTGTAAAAATAATTTCCGGCAAATGAATATCGGATCGGGCTTTAAGGTTATGGTAAAAGCAGGGTGGGTACATTATACCCGTGCCCTGCATAAAACCATAACACTTTAAAAAGGGGAATCTTATTTTTTTTGTGTCATCGATAGGATGGTCTTCTTTTCATCTTCCCTGTATGCACTCCCATCATTTTTTAGTATTTCGTGAAACCAAACCGGTGGAGGAGAGGTATAAGTTTTAGTCCACGAATCCCATGGATATTTCGTTTGCGTTTTACCATCTACAAAACCCCAGTTAATCATGCCCACATTATACTTTTTGGCAATGGGCAAAAAGCCTGCAAAAGTACTTCCATTCGGCCTGGCCATATATTCGGTACAAATTAGCGGTTTATTATACCTCGAAAGCCATTTTATCCTCTTCTCGAACTCCTGCGGACTGTCGTAATTGTGGAAAGTAATGATGTCGCTCTGCTCAATCTGAAGTTTTTCGATGGGTTTCATCTTTTCAGGAGCAGACCAATCGCCCACCCATATACCGGAGGTTAGGGGTTGTGAGGGATTAACCGAGCGCGCCCAAACAAAAGCATTTTTGAGGAGTGGCAGTACCAGTGCTACCTTATTTGGTATTTCTATTTTCTCGTATGATGGTCCCGTCATATTATCCGGCTCGTTCCATACATCCCAGGCCAATATACGTTTATCATTGGCAAACCGGCCAATAAGCCCTTTCACATATCTCTCTAAACGGGGATATTGCAGCGAATCTTTAAGGGCAAGTTGCCCAGGGCTCTGTACCCAGCCCGAGTTGTGTTTAAAAGGGATCGGATCGCGTTGTTTGCCCAGTTTATAAAAAGGGTCCCAGCACGAATCGAACAGTACAAAAAGCGGTTTGATCTGCTGTTTATCTGCCAGTTGAAGGAAAATGTTGATGCGGTTGGCAAAACCTGTCGAATCCTGTTCGTAAAGGGCATCGTGCAGGTAAACACGTACGGTATTCATGCCCAGGGCATTTGCCCAGCCCAGCTCACGGTTAATCGTGGTGGTATCGAATGTTTCTTTTTGCCACATTTCGAGCTGGTTAATGGCATTGCTCGGAATAAAGTTAACACCGATTGGCCATTGCTGGTTTTTATACCAGTTATTGGCCTGTTCTGCTGTCCAGATTTGCCTGGCAGGTGCTGTTTCTTTCTTCGCCCCGGAGCAGCCCATAAAAATCCCCAAGGCTACAGCCAGGGTATAAAGCGATAGTTTTTTTTGCATAATCTTAAAATGTATTGGTTGCTAATTTTTATTTCGGGTAACTTTTCCTTTGATCATCCACACTTCGGTAGCATTAGAGTAGGCATTGGTGCTGGTGATGGCAATTACGGTTCCATCATCAAGTATGGTTAAACTGTTCCAGAGGCACGATTTATTACCGGGAATTAGAAATGGAACAGATTTGCTCTTGAAATTTTTTCCCTGATCGTCGCCAATTACCACTTTCATATCGGCAAAATCCGGATTATTGGTGCGTCCTTCAGTACCCTGGTAGGAGAGTATGGTTTCGCCTGTTGGTAACTGCCTTAAATAAGGTGCCCCGGCATAAATTTCATCCCCAACCCTGTCTGCAAGCGCATAAGTCCGGTTGGCACTTTCTGCACCTATTGTTTGTCCCCAGTTTTCCTGTAAGCTATTTCGTAAAATGTAGGGCTTAAAGGTATTTACCGCATTATCTTCTATGGCTACCACAATGTCTTTACCGCCTTTCAGCAGCAGCGGTACCGGCATGCCATCCCTTCTTCCCGGTCTGAAACTGATGATCTCGGGCGCACTTGTCCAGCTACTTCCATTGTCTTTGGAACGGAGCATAGAAATATTCTGTTCGTTGGAGCTGGTGTAAGGCCCTTCGTTGGCAAAATAAAGCTGTACCTCGCCATTTGGCAATTGAATTGCCGAAGGTTCCCAACAACCATTCTCGAATTGGTAACCGGCCTGGTACAGCAGCTGTTCGTTCTCCCAGGTAACGCCGCCGTTGCTGCTCTGTTTTACCAGTATACCAAACCTACGTGAAGGCGAAATATCATAAGGCCTGGCATTGTAAAAAGCCAGCACCTTATTGTTGTTCAGTAAAATGAGATCAGGAACGGTCATGTTTATGCCGTTACTTCCCTGGGCTACCAGGGTTGCTTCCGACCAGGTGTCGCCGCGGTTGGTACTTTTTACCGCCATGATGTTGCCATCCGCTTCATATACGCCAAGCAATGATGCATCGGCCAACTGTATTATCCTGGCGTATCCCGAATATCTGGCATTTAATGTTGAAGAAGAAACCCTTCGGCGGCTATTTTGGTCCCAGCTTATCGATATTTCATCCTGAACAGGAGATGGGGGTTGAACAACGGGGCTTTTTGCTTTCGAACAGCTTGTTCCATATAGTATGGCAAATATATTGATGATAAGCAGCTTAATGGTGTTGTGATGTATCATTGCAGATTGACGTATATAATCGGTTAATAGTTCGGATTCTGTTTAAGGTTTTTGTTGTTCTCTACCTCAAGTTGTGGCAATGGCAAACGGATATGTTTTCCAGGAACGAAATTATTGAAATCGGGATCGCGGAGTGCTACTTTTGCTACGCCTGCCTGTGTATCCAGGTCGCCCCAACGCTTAAGATCGGCCCAGCGAACACTTTCGCCACACAGCTCTAATGCCCTTTCCATTTTAAGGCGCTCCCTGAAAAGCCCCTGGTCGGTTCCTATGGCCGGATAAGCGGTAGCCAGTGGTGCAAGGTTAACGCGTTGCCTTACCCTGTTTACATATTGATAGGCTGCTGCAGTTTGCCCCAATTCGTTGCTGGCCTCTGCATACATTAACAGGATATCCGAATAACGGATCATCCTAACATTTACCTGGCTAAAATAATCCTCGTTGCTGCGCATATAATCGCGCGAATATTTCCTGAACCAGGCCTCATCGGCATCCCATTGCCAGCTTCTTCCATAAGTTTTGTCGCCAAAATCTGCCTCAAGCCCCGGATAGAACAAACTGTATCTCAACCTTGGATCGATTTTGCCATCAACTGTTTTCTCTTTCTTAAATTCGCCTACCAGCCAGTTTCTGGCCTGTCCGTCCGACCATCCGATTGATCGTGGTGCAAAAAACTGGGCCCTGTTGTTACCCATGTTCGAACTCGGGCCATCACCTTCGGCAGTTTTATTCGCATCAGAAAACTGGATTTCAAAAACCGATTCTTTATTGTTCTCGTTCTCCGCACGGAAATTGTCTTTATAATCTACAAGATCGTAAAAACTGGCACCAGCACCCGTTACCAGGTAATCGAAAGCTGTTTTTGCGTCCCCCCATTTCTTTTGTTGCATATAGGTTTTACCCAGAAAGGCAAATGCAGCACCTTTTGTAGGCCTTCCGATGTCGTTCCCGTTCCACTGTGCCGGCAAAACTGCTGCAGCTTCCGAAAAGTCTTTCTCTACCTGTGCCCAAACCTGTGCCAAACTACTTTGCTGCGGCATATCGGTAGGACTTTGCAGCGTAGTTACAATCGGGAAATTTTCCCACAGTAATGCAGCATAGTAATAATACAGGCCACGTAAAAATTTTGCTTCGGCCAGTACCTGTGCTTTTCTGTTCTGATCGGCAAAGGCGATATCCGGTACGTAGGTAAGTACCTGGTTGCACCTGAAAATGGCCTTGTAGGTATCGCGGTAGCTCACCTGGTTGCCTTCCCAAAAATTATAGTTAACATACTGGAAACGGGTCCAATCGGCCAGTTCTATCCACGGACTTTTGCTAAAACCCTCATCAGAGGTTAAATCCAGGCGGAAATATATCCACCTCGACCAGCTGCCGGGCTGATAAAACATGTGATAAATGGCATTTACACCCTTTTGTGCATCCGATTCGGTTTTCCAGAACTGTTCCTGGGTAAGTGTATTAGGGTTGTCCTGATCGAGCAGGCTTTTTTTGCAGGACGATATTACAAAGGCCCCTGATATTAATAGAGTTAATAGTGCTTTTTTCATGTTCATCATTTTAAAATCCAAACTGTAAACCGAATGAAACCATTCGAAGATTCGGGAATGCACCAAAATCATAGCCTTTTTCGAAAATACTGTTGTTGCTGAATTCCGGATCAAGGCCGGTGTATTTGGTAATGGTAATCAGGTTCTGTCCCGAAACGCTGATCTGGGCATTGCGGAAACCGATCTTTTTAATTAATTGATCAGGAATATTGTACGATATGCCGATATATTTCAAACGGGCAAAGCTGCCGTTTTCCAACCAACGGTCGGTATCACCCCTTGAGTTGATGGTGCTGCCGTAAAATGCCCTTGGTACATCAGTATTAGGGTTTTGTGGTGTCCACGGCTGGATACCTGCACGGTAATTACTGTTGTCTGAAAATGAATCGGTTACACTTCTTGGTCCGTTAAAAACTTTCGAGCCGAATGAACCGAACCAGTCCATGTTGAAGGTGAAATTCTTGTAAGAAGCATTAAAGTTCAGTCCAAGCTCATATTTGGCCCATGGACTATCTACCACTACCTTATCCGAATTGGTGATTTCGCCATCGCCGTTGTTGTCTTTAAAACGGATATCACCCGGCTGCGCGGTAGGTTGTATCACTTTGCCTGCGGCATTTTTGTAATTGGCAATTTCCTGTGCGTTCTGGAATATACCATCGGTTTGCAGTACATACCACATGCCAATCGGCTGGCCAATTTCTGTTACCGTGTTGCCTACAAAAGTTTTATTTTTACCGTAACCTAAATCTATTACTTTATTGCGTAAAGTGGTGAGGTTGGCTGTTGCACCATACTTTAATGCTGCCCTGTTATCCTGGTAGCCTACTGTAAATTCGAAACCCTTATTCCCCAGTGTAGCTCCGTTTACATAAGGGTTACCACCATCGTTTCCGGTTGAAAGCAATAAAGGATATTGCAATAACACATCTTTGGTGCGCGAAATAAAGTATTCGGCACTGATGGTTAACCTGTTTTTAAGAAAAGCAGCATCCAATCCGTAATTCTGCTGGGTTACTTCTTCCCAACGCAGATCGGGGTTGGCCAGCCTTACCTGCGTTGCACCCGGCTGTACCGATTGGCCCGGGCCGAACACAGCTGTTGGGAAAGTATTGATAAAAGCAATATAATCATAAGGGCCAATGTTGCTGCTTCCAAGTGTACCGTAGTTTGCGCGGAGTTTAAGGTCATCAATCCATTGTACTTTAAAAAAATCTTCTTTGCTGATTCTCCACGCGCCCGATACTGATGGGAATACACCGAATTTGTGGTCTTTACCAAACCTCGAAACCCCGTCGGTTCTGATTACGCCGTTTAACAGGTATTTATCTGCATAATTGTACTCAACCCTGCCAAAGTAAGAAATCAGGTCGGTTCTGTTTTTAAAGCCTCCGGTTTGTGGTTCGTTACCCTGATCCAACACATCATAATACCCTCCCGATGGATTTGCAAGGATATTTCTTTTGGTACCCCAAATCTGGGCATATTTATCTCTCTGATAAGACTGTCCGGCAACGGCACTTATTTTGTGTTTTCCAAAATCCTTATTAAAAGATAAGGTATTTTCTATGAGTATGGTTGATGATTCACCCCTGTTTTCGTTGATAATAGCCGGATCATAAGCCTGGTTAAGCGTCCAGTTTCCGGGTTTCCTCAGGTAAGAATAATGGTCTCTGCTGGTTTCGTAACCCAGGCTAACTTTGTACTTAAGGGATGGAAGTAGCTGCAGTTCCGAAAATATATTTCCGCGGATGCGCAGGTTTTCGTTTGTGCGGTCTTCCAGATCGGCAATAGCCACCGGGTTGGTTCCGAAAGTTCTGGCACGGGCCTCATCACCATATCCGTAACCTCCCGGGTTTGCCGGATTATAAACCGGTATTGTTGGAAGAAGGCGTACCACGCTTAATATTGGGTTTCCCGACATTTCATCTGCCTTGGCATTGCTAATGGCGAGGTTTTCTCCAATGGTGAAAATACCTTTTGTGGTTTTTGTGTTTACCCTGAAATTTACCCTGTCGAAACCAGTGCTGATTACCGCCCCCTTGTTGTCGAAATATCCGGCTGATATAAAGTAGCTATTGTCTTTTCCGCCACCCGAAAAACTTAGCGAGTAATCCTGTACCAGGCCGGTTCTGTAAGCAGCGTCCTGCCAATCGGTATTCGTAGTAAGGTCGAGGTTTTGCCTTTTAACATTCGCATTATCATAAGCCATATTGTTCAGGGTTGCAAACTCGTTTGTTTCGGCAAGTTTATACCTTGGTATGGTTTGGATGGTTGTTTTTGCCGAAACATCTATTTTGGTCGGCCCTTCAACCCCTTTTTTGGTGGTAATGATAATTACTCCGTTAGCCGCACGTGTACCATAAATTGCGGCTGCCGATGCATCTTTAAGGATCTGGATAGATTCTATGTCCGCAGGATTAAAATCGCGGTTTGCAGTAGTTACCAATCCATCGATTACATAAAGCGGGTTGGTACCCGAAAAGTTTTTTAGTCCGCGTATCTGTATCTGAGCTTCCGAGCCCGGCTGTCCGCCGCCCCTTACCCTTATACCTGTTGCAAGGCCCTGCAGCGATTCGGCAACCGTAGTGGCCTGTCGTTTCTTCACATCCTCTGCCTTTACCACCGATACTGCACCGGTAAGATCCTGTTTCCGCTGGGTACCATAACCCACTACTACAACCTCGTTAAGATCGGCCGTAGATTCTACCAGTGTAACTACCAGTGGCTGGGTGCCGGTAACAGGGAGCTCCTGTTTAATATAACCTACAAACGAGAAAATAAGAACAGTTTTCTGGTCCTTTGCAGGTTCGATGGCAAATTTTCCGTTGGCATCGGTAATGGTAGAAAGCGGGCTGCCCTTAACCTGTACGCCTACACCTGCCAATGGTCCGCTGAGGTCTTTTACCACACCAGTAATTCTTTGCTGTGCCTTTACACCAATTGCCAAGCTGATTAACAACATAGTGAAGACGGTTTTGAAAATTCGATCCTTGATCTTCGCGATCGAATTGGGCGGGATATTCGTATCCCTTCCCTGTGAAAGCTTTTTGTTCATATATATAAGTTTATATTCGGTAGTGCTAAATAAGGCGGTACGGTTAGATGATTTAGTTCAATTTATGTTCATTATGTCTCAATTATCGGCTGTAAAAGGCCATTTTGGGGTTGGAGGGATATAATCTTCAATTTTTGGATTATATTTAATGATGTTTTTTTGCAAACAACTTAACCGAATATTTCTCTGCATTACTTTCTTCTGTATACATCACCAGCTTTTTGGGCAGGCGTATACTTTCAGGCATTACCAGGTAGAATCAGGACTTTCCTATAATTCAGTAATCTGCAGTCTGCAGGATACCGATGGCTTTATGTGGTTCGGCACAAAAAACGGACTGAACCGTTTTGATGGATACAGGTTCAGGATTTACCGCCACGACCCCGCAAAAAAGCAAAGCCTGGGACATAACTTTATCCATTCGCTTTTAGAAGACAAAAAAGGTAGATTATGGATTGGAACGCGTGCCGGATTATACCTGTACAACAGAGATGAAGACAATTTTACACTGATAGATGATACAAAAGACAGGGACATAGCCGCCCTTGCAGTTGATTTAAGAGGAAGAATATGGTTTATTGCAAATAATACCATCCAAAGGTACGATCCTGCCACAAAAAAGATGAAAGCTTTTAGCGGTTTGCAATACGGGGGTGTAACCACTATAACCATCATAAACGGGAAGGATGTATGGTTTGCAACGGCCTGGGGTAACCTGCTTCAATATGGTTTGGATAGCGACAGATTTAATGTGTATACGGTTTTTAATGATAACCACATCGTATCATCAAAATGGATCGAAAAAATATACTATACCGGAGATGGTCACCTTTTGGTTGGAACTTCGAGTGATGGCGTAAAACTTTTCGGCATGGATGATCACCATACCACATCGCTACCCATGCGCAACCAGGATGGGACAAATATTTTTGCACGCGATTTTTTGAAAAGCGGTGCCGGCGAATACTGGATTGCAACCGAGTCTGGCGTATTCATTTATAATATGTTGACCAAACAATATAAGCTTCTCCACCACCGGGTAAATGACAATTATACCTTATCGGATAATGCGGTATATACCATTACCCGCGACAGGGAAGGGGGGATATGGTGCGGTACCTATTTTGGCGGTTTAAACTATTATCCAAAACAATATACTTCTTTTACCAAATTTTATCCTGGGGCAGCCACCAACGAGTTAAAAGGCTATGCTGTACGCGAAATACAACAGGATAAAGCCGGAAACCTCTGGATTGGTACGGAAGATGAAGGACTCAATAAATTCAATCCGAAAACCGGCGTTTTTACGAATTTTATTCCACAGGATAACGGAAAAGGTGTTTCAAATTCGAATATCCATGGACTTGCGGTATACCGTAACAGGATTTGGATCGGCACTTTTGAACAGGGATTAGATGTGATGGACATCAATACCGGAGAGATCATTAAAAAATACAAGGCGGGCCCCGCGCCAAACCAGTTTAAAAGCAATTTTATCGAAAGCATGCTGGTTAACAGCAACGATGAACTGTTTGTGGGTACAGCAACAGGTTTATATGCTTATCGCGAAAAAAGTGATGATTTTATCTTATTGAACGAATTTCCGGGTAACAAGCACTATTCGGTTCTTTTAGAGGATAGTGAAGGTATTATCTGGGCAGGTACATTACGTGATGGACTTTGGTTTTATAACCGTAAAAACAATCAGTCGGGAAATTTCATGTTCAGCGAACACGATAGCCATAGTTTGAGCAGTAATGAGGTTAACGGACTTTTCGAAGATTCGAGCCACAACCTTTGGATAACTACCGAAGATGGCCTCTGTGTTTTAAAAAAAGGGGCAAAAACTTTTAAACGTTATACAACAGCTGATGGTTTTCCCTCGAATATTTTTTATAAAGTGCTGGAGGATAATAACAGGAATCTCTGGATCAGTACTTCGAAAGGGCTGGTGCTGTTCGATTCCTCGAACGGAAAAATCATTACCTATACCAGGGCGAATGGCCTACTGGGCGATCAGTTTAATTACAATTCGGCCTATAAGGATAAAACTGGGCAGATGTATTTTGGAAGTTTAAAGGGGATGATCGCTTTCCATCCCGAATCTTTCAGCGAAAACCGATTTGTATCAAAAATATTTGTAACAGGTTTTCAGGTGGATAATGTAGAACTGGAAGTAGGGCAGGAAAATTCGCCTTTAAAAAAGCCAATTGATTTTACCGACGAAATCAGATTACGGCATCATCAGTCTAATTTCAGTATCGATTTTGCCGCCCTGGGCTTTACCTCACCGGGAATGACACAGTATGCATTTATGATGAAAGGCCTTGATGATAAATGGACTTATCTTAAAACCAATAGAAAGGTTTATTTTACCAATCTATCGCCCGGTGAATATGAGTTTCTGATCAGGGCTTCCAATAATGGCCGTACCTGGGGCAATCATGTAAAACGCTTAAAAATTATTATTTTACCACCCATCTGGGCTTCTGCCGTAGCCCTGATTTTATATGCGCTGATTATTATAACTGCCTTAATCATACTCGTAAAATACAACCATAAAAGGTTGCAGCTCCGTTATCAGAGAAAGATAGAGCGTTGGGAAGTGGAAAACGAAAAAGAGCTGTACCATGCCAAAATCAATTTTTTTACCCAGGTAACCCACGAAATCAGAACGCCACTAAGCCTGATTAATGGCCCGTTGGAAGAGGTAATGAGGGTTACCGCTGAAGATACCAGCATAAATTCGAGCCTGCAGGTAATGCAGCAGAATACCCAAAGATTGCTCGAACTTTGTAATCAGCTGCTCGATTTCCGGAAAACTGAGCAGGAAGGATTTAACCTGAGTTTTGTTAAACTTGATGTAAATGGATTGGTTAAGCAGATCTGCACACGTTTCCAACCGCTTATTGAAGAAAAAAAGATCTCCTTTAACCTTGAGCTGGAAAAAAACGGACTTTTCGTTTATGCCGATGCAGAGGCACTGAATAAAATTATCAGCAACCTGCTCGATAATGCCTTAAAATATGCCTCTTCGGCCGTGGGGATAAAGGTTTCATCGGAGAAAGATACATTCTGCATCGAATTTGTTAATGATGGTAGCATAATCCCTGAAAAATACAGGGAAAAAATATTTGAACCTTTTTACCGTATGGAAGGGGTAAAGGGGATAAGGGGTTCCGGAATAGGGCTCTCATTGGCCCGGTCGCTGGCCGAACTCCATGATGGCCGTTTGCTGCTCGTGATAAAAAGCGATCAGAATACCCATTTCGAACTGCAGCTTCCGAAACGGCACAACCACGAATATACGCTTGCTTACCACAACCCCGCTGTGGTTAATCTGCAATCAACCGCTAACGTTGTAGGCAAATCCGATCCGGATCATCCCGATATTCTCATTGTTGAGGATAATCCCGATCTCAGGTCTTTTATAGGGAATATCCTTAAAGAACATTTTACGGTATTTTCGGTCGAAAATGGTGTTGCGGCGATGGATGTGCTTCGTGAGCGCAGCATACAGTTGATTATCAGTGATATTGTGATGCCGCTGATGGATGGCATGGAATTATGCCGCACTTTAAAGGCCGATCTGGATTATGCGCACATTCCCGTTATCCTGCTAACGGCTAAGAACAACCTGCAAACCAAAATTGAAGGGCTCGAGGCCGGAGCGGATGCCTATATTGAAAAACCTTTTTCTCCGAACCACCTTTTAACACAAATATTCAACCTGCTGAGTGTTAGGGCAAAAATAAAAACGCATTTTGCGCAATCTCCATTGGTGCACTTAAAAAGTATAGCCTATAATAAAGCCGATGAGGCTTTTCTGGACAAACTGAATGATGTGATTGTGCAGCGCATGTCGGATACTGCCCTTGATGTTGATTTCCTTGCCGATGCCATGAACATGTCGAGGCCAACACTCTACCGCAAAACAAAAGCCATTTCGAACCTTTCGCCGCACGAACTGATTACCGTAACACGTTTAAAACATGCAGCCCAGCTCCTTAGCGAAGGAAAATATAAAATACTTAAAATTGCCTCGATAACCGGATTCAGTTCGCAAACACAGTTTTCGCGCAGTTTCGCCAAACAGTTTAATATGACTCCTTCCGAATATGTTAATTCGACGAAACAGGATAAAAACGGCAAAGATTTGGGTAAGGTTTAAAGTGGGATTTCTTATTAAGGTAGGTTAATAGATAACCAAAATGGAGGTGTTAAACAAATAAGATACACAAGGTAAGAGAGCTCCTATTTAATGACCAGATATCCCCTGAAGATTATGGTGTCATCAAAAAACAGTTGGAAGAGAAGATATATAGTTTAAAGAAAAACCTAAATTCTTTCGATAAAAAACAGGATGATTTAAATAACTTAATCAAAAGTTTATCGAACACCTAGATTAAACGAAGGAGTGGAGTTAATATGTCTGATTAATAGCGAGTTGCATAAAATAAAAAACGAGACAAACAGCGTAAAAACTGATTTGTCTCGTGAGGTGCTCCCGACGAGATTCGAACTCATATCGATGGTACCGGAAACCATAATTCTATCCATTGAACTACGGGAGCAGGGCTGCAAATATAGAAAAATCAAATACATTTCTCCCAAATTTAAAAGCAAATTTTAACCGATAACAAAAGCTTCAACCTGTTTCGCCTTACCCTGATGTTTTTAATGTTAATTAATGATTAAATCATCCATTATCGCTTTTAGAATGTTGACTTTATGCCACTGTATTTTTAAATTAGGCTGTTTGAGGTGCGGATTTTAGCAGCATAGGTTGGCTTTTTAGGAAATAAAAATGCACCTTTGCGAACCGTTAATAGAGGTTTAGGCATGTAAATAAATTAAATTTTGTGTATGGAAGAAATGGTTGTGGAAGAAATTCAGGAACTACTTGAAAAAGACAATGATAAAGCGTTAAAGCAATATCTCGATCAACTGAATATTTCGGATGTTGAAGAACTGATAGATGAACTTCCACAATATGCAGCAAAATTTATCGAAACCCTATCCCTCAACAGAGCCGTAAACGTATTCAGGATCCTGGATTTTCCTACCCAGGAGCGTATCATTAAAAAACTGTCGGGCAATAAACTTAACCAGATCATCAAAGATCTGCCACCTGATGACCGTACAGCACTTTTTAGCGAATTAAAAGGCGATGTGGTGAAAAAAATGATCACCCTTTTACCGCCCGAAGAACGTAAAGAATCGCTCGCACTCTTAGGTTATAAAGAAGATAGTATCGGCCGTTTAATGACCCCCGATTACATTGCCGTAAAACCCGAGTGGTCTATTACCCGTGTATTGGGCCATATCAGGCGTTATGGTAAAAATTCCGAAACCATCGATGTGGTTTATGTCATCAATAAAGATGGTGTGCTCCTAGATGATATCCGTATCCGTGAGGTTTTATTGGCCGATCCCGAAGCCATTATCGGAGAACTCACCGATAAACGTTTTATCGCATTAAAAGCCAACGATCCGCAGGAAGATGCCATCAATATCTTCAGGATGAATAACCGGGTGGCTTTACCCGTTGTAGATGAAAATAATATTCTTTTGGGGATTGTTACCGTTGATGATATTTTATGGATCGCCAACGAAGAATACACCGAAGATATGCACAAAATAGGGGGTACTGAAGCACTCGACGAACCTTATCTTGATATTCCGATCCTGAAACTCGTAAAAAAACGTGCCGGCTGGTTAATAGTACTCTTTTTAGGTGAGATGTTAACGGCAACAGCCATGCAGCACTTCGAAATTGAGCTCGAAAAAGCGGTGGTTTTATCATTGTTTATTCCCTTGATTATGAGCAGCGGCGGTAACAGTGGCTCGCAGGCTTCTAC
>NZ_DJDT01000038.1 GCF_002432345.1 Pedobacter sp. UBA5917 | reverse complement strand
TCGGCATTCCACATTTCGGTTAAAACAGCTTTTAACTGCGCTTTCATTTCTGGTTCGAAAAAAGTGGCATCTTCAGCAATATCATGTTTGTGAGCATATTTTTCTACGATAGCACTCACGTCACCGAACTTCTCGCCCTCATTTTTATGTTCGGCATGTTCATCATGATCGTCGTGGTCGCCACCGATTTCGGTCTCGTTTTCTTCTCCCAGAAACTGACCATAACGCAGCCTCAATAACTTTTGATCGATGCCTAAGTCGTTGCTTCTTGTTTTAAAAGTAGCTACTGGTAATGTAGATTGCTCTTTCAACAATTTTTCGGTATCAATAATGATCTGCCTTTCGCTCCTGAAATATTCCGGAACAAGATTTACGCCATTGGTCATACCTGCCAAACTCATTAATTCAGTGGTATCTACAATCGAAACGAAATACACATCCGAGCGGCTCGATTGACCGTGGTTATCCATGGCTTTGATGAAAAAGTAAAGCTCATCGCCAGGTTTCATGCCAAGACTTTTTAAATCAATGAGTTTGGTTAGTCCAATACTTTTCCTGTTTTCGAAACTGGTGTTGAAAACGAGTTTTTTCTCAGTAAAACTTACACCTTCACCTTTGCCACTGGCCATTGTAGCAGATATAAATGCGTCAGCGATACCATAATCATCAGTGAGCGATACATTAAGATGGAATTTTTGTGGCTGGCCGATATCAATGGTGGTATGCTGCTTAGGTTGTTTAATTTTAATGGTAACCGGCAGATCTGGAATAACTTCGATCTGGTAGAGGTCTGATTTTTTACCGTCAAGATCAAGTTGATAAAAACCTGATTTATGAACTGTTTTGCTGAAACTCCATTGGGTATGTTCCGCATTTAAGGCTTTTAAGGTCGAGATTTCATTGTCGTTAAAAATGAGCTTTAGTTTTTTGATCGCAATGTTCGTTTCAATTTTCCAGTTAATTATTGCTCCCGTTTCGGCGTTAATGGTAAATTGTTTTTGTTTCCGCTCTGCTTTACCTGTGTAGGCCGGAGGAACAATGATGGCACTAAAATCAGAAATTTCTGCAGGGATATTTTCTTTAATCAGCGGAACTGAATTTTTGGCTTCGGGTGAACTTAAATCTATTTTATTGATCTGGGGGATTTTACTGATCCCGAAACTGATTAATAAAGAAACAAGAAGTATTGTTAAGCCAAAATATAACTTCTTAACCGGCTCTTTTGACTGTGGAAGGCTGAGAATGATATTTTCTATCTTATTCCGTTGCAATTGTTGCAGCATCGATAATTCTGCTTCGTTTTGCAGCAGCAGATCGGCACTTTCTTCGAGTTCAGGGTAATGGTTGTTTACAAATCTGGAAACATCGAGATCGGTGGTTTTCCAAACCGGTTTGCTGAACAATAAAATAGCAAGGACAAGAGGGAAAATAACCGCAAAAATCCAGATGGGGAAATGCAGCAGGTAAAAACCTGTAGTTGATAAAAGCAAAGTGATGGCCAGGGCAGTAGCTATATTGCCGACCAGGTAAAAACCGATCCATCTGATTCTTAGGTTACGTATCCAGTTTTGTCCTTCAGTTTTTAACATATTGTGGTTTTTTTCTGAATGATAAAATACGTTCGGTAGCAAAAATTAAAAATGCTGCAATCCAAAATGTAGTTTCGAGAGGCTTATTTTGAGTGGTTTTTGTTGCTGAAACAGCTTTATTGGCTTCAATCACTGCTGCCTGTTTAAGCGATAAGGTTCTTTGATCAGAAGGGTTATTTTCGAAACCGAAATCATCCGGGTTTTTATCCTGGATGACGATCGGCATTAATGCTTTTACAAATAAAGGATCCCAAACGAGTTCGTTCCATTGTGGGTTAAACCGGCTGTAAAAGTGGAAAGTATTTAAATTGCTGGCCTTTTCTTTTGCCAAAATTGCATCCCCAAAACCATCTAGCCATATCTTTTCCACTTGACTGCCTGATGCAATTCTTTTAGTCAATTTTACCTGTTTTCCATCGACATTAATAAAGGATGGCATAGTGATTGTTTTCCCCTTTTCATATTGAAATAAAGTGCCTTCGGGAGCTATCGATGATTTAAAAGTTGCGGAAACCGCTTCATCAGATAACCAAAAACCGATAGCTGACTTGCCTGTTGGAGGGTTGATAATGACGTTCCGTTGGGTAAAACTGCCGATTGCTTTTAAAGCCGCGATGATGTATCTGCTGTCGGTAATCCCAGCCCCTTCATGTATCGCTATGTTTATAGGCGTGTTGTCTGATGTGTTTAAAGCCCGATAAACAGTGCCTGATGGATTAGATTTCGCTTCGTACTTTTTTCCTGCATAATTGGCAATCCAACTGCTTAAAGTATCATTCTGGTTTAGCGGAATCCAGTTGAGTTTATAATTTACAGCAGGCAATCCGTTTTCGAAACGGTTTAAGCGGTGATCGGCAAAAAGATAAACCTGGGCTCCTGCCGGAACAGTTTGATTGGCTGCGTTAAGTAAAGCTGTGTAACTTAGCTTATTGTTTTGTTTACTTTGCTGAGCAAGGGTATCATTTAAAGTTAATGGCTTAAAGCCTAGGTTAAAATCGTGGATTTCGTAACCTTTTTTAAACAATGAATCGATCGTTTTTTGATGCGTTTTAAAAACCTGTGGGAAATTGTTTTTATCCACCAAAATCCAACCTGTTTTATTACTTACTGATATTATTTTCTTAAGATAAGGTTGCGCTAAAAGAAAAGCCAGCAACACAAGCAGCAAACAACGTAAAACAAACAAAAGCCAATCGTTAATTTTAAAGCTTTTGGAACTTGCGCTCGAACTTTCGCCCAACAGCGCAATGCTGCCGATTTTGATGGTTTTGCCCTGTTTTACATTCCACAGGTGGATAACAAGCGGCACAATGATGGCTGCAAGCGCAAATAAACCTATTGGATATAAAAATTGCACGGTTAAATTCTGAGTTTACTTCTTTGTTTTAAAAAATCCCTTAAAGCCTGATCCAAAGATTCGTCGGTAGTGATGGTACGGTAAAAGATCCTTCTATCGAGCAGTTGGGTTCTGGTATTTTCCAGGTAAGTGTTAAGCTTATTCTGATAATCCGTTCTTGCCTTAGTTTGATCAATCTGGATGGTTTCGCCTGTTTCCAGATCCTCAAAATTGGTATAACCTTTAAAATCGAGGTCGAGTTCGTTTCTTGATAACACATGGAAAACCACAATTTCGTGCCTTAAAGTATTGAGGGTATCCAATAATTTAATGATTTCATCATCTTTTTGGTAAAGATCGGTTACAAAAATCAAGAGTTCGCGTTTTTGGGCACCTGCAAACAATTCTTTGTAATGAATGGGTTTGGTGAATGTTCCGTCGGGATGGATCTGTTCCAGCTGATAAAACAAACGGGCCAAATGCTGATAATCCTGTTTGGGTGTCATAGAGAAAATGCCCGAATTCTTCAGTACATACAAACCAATGGCATCGCCCTGTAAGTTGGCAAGGTAAGCTAATGATGCACCGAGGTATTTTGCATAATCTATTTTGGTGAAATCGCCATCGCTGTGGTTCATCGAGGCACTGGCATCAATTAATATACGAACGGCAATATTCGTTTCTACTTCCGATTCGCGGATGTAATAACGATCTGACCGGGCAAACATTTTCCAATCGAGCGAACGCAGATCGTCGCCCGGCTGGTAACTTCTGTACTGACTAAACTCTAATCCAGGCCCTTTTACGGTACTTTTATTAATACCGTTCATAAACCCATCAATCGTCATTTTAGCCGATAATGAAAGGTCTTTAATGGCCATCAATATTTTTGGATCGAGCAGTTTACTCATTAAATATTGGCTTTTGGTTTCGAAATGGCTTTAATCAGTTCGTCGGTAACCTTGTCTGATGAAACGTTTTCGGCCTCTGCTTTAAAGTTCATTAATACCCTGTGGCGGAGAACCGGATAGGCCATGGCCTGCAGATCTTCTAAAATTACCGCGTACCTGCCTTTAAATAATGCCCTTGCCTTGGCCGTTAAAATAAGTGCCTGCCCCGCCCGTGGACCAGCGCCCCAACGTACCCATTCTTTTACGAAATTTACAGTGGTGGTATCGGGCCTGGTGGCGCGGATGAGTTCGCTTACATAGGTAACCAGGTCGTTGCTGATGCTTACTTCACGGGTAATGGCCTGTAGCTCCTTAATTTCTTCTGCACCGATAATTGGATTGATAACGGCTTTTTTGCTGCCCGTAGTGCTGCTTAAAATCTGTGTTTCTTCGGCTGCGGTAGGGTAACCAATTTTGATATATAACAGAAAACGATCTAACTGTGCTTCGGGCAGGGGATAGGTTCCGGCCTGCTCGATAGGATTTTGGGTTGCCAGGATAAAAAACGGACGGTCTAAAGGATAGGTTTGTCCACCATAAGTTACCTCAAATTCCTGCATTGCCTCCAATAATGCCGATTGTGTTTTCGGCGGGGTTCTGTTTACTTCATCCGCAAGGATAATATTGGCAAACAATGGACCTTTGTTAAACTTAAAAAATCGTTTTCCGGTTACGTGGTCTTCTTCGAGTATTTCGGTACCCACAATATCGGTAGGCATTAAATCGGGCGTAAACTGGATTCTCCGGAAAGAAAGGTCTAAAGCCTGCGACATGGTTCTTACCATTAAAGTTTTTGCCAAACCTGGAACACCTTCAAGCAGGCAGTGTCCGCCAGCCATTAAAGCAATCAGCATTTCTTCGATGATCACATCCTGACCCACAATTACTTTCTGTATTTCGCTTTTTAAGAGGGAGATCTTATCGATCAATATTTTTAGCTTGCTTTCTGAACGCTCCAAAACGGTTGAATTTTTAGTTTGACGATATGGTGCTTCAATATAGGGCATATTGGTAGATAGTTTTTAGCCCTGTGGAAAGAATATCAAAAAATTTACAAGATAATTAGTGTAAAAAAACCTTTTTATAAAAAATGAAGGTAATTTTAGGGTGATGAAGAGCGCTAAATTTACATTTGCGAGGTTAAAATACAATTCGGGCGACTGGGACACCGATCAGCGTATGCCTTCCAATCTTTTAAATTCACTTTTAGAGTATACAACTATTCCTTTGGATGAAGAAGAAAAGATTGTTGAACTGGGCAGCAAAGATTTATTTAAATACCCATTTTGTTATTTAAGCGGACATAAATTGGTGCAATTCAGTGCGCAGGAAGCTGTAAATTTTAAAACCTATGTGCATAACGGTGGTTTCGTTTTTGTTGATGATTGCAACCACGATATCGATGGTTTATTTGCACGTTCGTTCGAAACACAGATGAGTAACCTTTTCGGAGCGCAGGCGCTGAAAAAAATCCCCAATAACCATGGTATTTATAGTGCATTTTTTAAGTTTGAGAAGGGACCACCAACCACCTCGTTTGAGTTAAATGGCTGGGGAGATGACCTGGTGCACGATTATCTGAAAGCAATAACGGTTAATAACAGGATAGGGGTGTTGTACAGCAACAAAGATTATGGCTGTGAGTGGGATTACGATTTCAGGAATAAACGTTTTTTGGCGGAGGATAACACCAAGTTCGGGGTCAACATTATCCTGTATGCGATGGGGGTAAACAGTTAGTTTTTTGCTGCGGCTGTGCTGTTGGATGTTACCATCCGACAGGTTGAGTGGGTTTAACCATATAAGGAATATAACAACATGTAAGCGCATTGAGCTTATATGAGCCTTCAATGTTTTATATGGTTAAAGAGAAATTGTTCGATTTATGTTGTTATCTCGGGCTGTCGCATTTATTTCACCACCTGAGTCACCTGAGATCATCTTAGTTTTTAAATAGTCGATAGCGCTCTTAGGTGTACTAAGGTGACTTAGGTGATTCAACATTATCTCTACTGTTAAATATTATCTCACGTGTTCGCTCCTGAACATAAATTGTTCGATAACGAACATAGTTTTAAAATTATTGTTTTTCAATTGATTGATTTTTAGATGTTTATGTGGTTTTTTGATTTTGGTATGCACTTGGCTATAAACTGATCATCAGATAGTAGATTAAATTCAATAATTAACGAAATGTTCAGATTAAACTTAAAAATAGCCTGGCGTAATGTATGGAGAAACAAGACTTCTTCACTCATTAATATTATAGGTTTGGCCATCGGTTTGGCTTCCTGTTTGTTATTGCTGCTGTACGTAAATTACGAATGGAGATTTGATAAACAGTTTAAAGGTGCCGATCAGGTTTACCAGGTAATGACCAATTTTGAAGATGCAAACGGAAAAATTACCGGAACAGGCGATGCAACAGGGAATGCTTTAGTTGCTTTTTTACAGGAGAAAATTCCCGGAGTAGAAACAGCTGCACGCATTGGTTCAGTCGGACAATCGTTAATTGCCAATAAAGAAAATAGCTTTAAGCGGGAGGCCAGGTTTGCAGATCCCGGTATTTTGCAGATTTATCAATACGAGTTTATCCAGGGAAATCCAAAAACGGCTTTAAATGATCCAAGATCTGTCGTTTTAACAGAACAAACCGCTAAAGTATTGTTCGGAACAACCGATGTGTTGAATAAAGAAGTACAATTTGATAATAAAACGGCTTTGAAGATTACAGGTGTGGTAAAAGATCTACCTGCTAATATGTCTAACCGTTTTGATCTGTTAATGCCCTGGACTTTTTACGAAACGCTTTTTGATTGGGTTAAAGATCCAAGCTGGACAAATTTTAACTGGCGTACCATTGTTAAGTTAACACCCGGAACAAACATAGATCAGGTAAATGCTAAGATCAAAAACCTGATCAAAGAAAACAGTACCACCAAAGCCGAAAGTTTTTTATTCCCGCTGGCAGATAAACATTTATACGGAGAGTTTGTAAACGGGAAAAGCGTTGGTGGGAACATCGAAAAGATTTATCTTTTTGTAGGCCTGGCTTTAGGCATATTGCTTATTGCCTGTATTAATTTTATGAATATGGCTACTGCGAAATCGGAAAGAAGGGCAAAAGAAGTTGGTATTAAAAAAACAATCGGGGCGAACCGGACCTCGCTAGTTGCCCAGTTTTTAACAGAATCGATGCTCTTAACGGTTATAGCTGTACTGATTTCTGTGGTTATTGTAGAAACTACTCTGCCTACTTTTAATCATTTGTTGAATATTAAATTATCCATCAATTATCACAACATCAGTTATTGGTTGGGCATTATTGGAGTGGTTCTGATCACCGGTTTTTTATCGGGAAGTTACCCGGCGCTGTACCTTTCATCTTTTAACCCGATCCAGATTTTAAGGCGTAAAGGTAGTAGTGCTAAAAAACTTCCTTTTACATTGAGGCAGTTTTTGGTGGTTGGCCAGTTCTGTTTTGCCATTATGCTCATCATTGCTACGATGGTGATTTACAAACAGATCCAGTTTATTAAAAACCGCCCCGTGGGTTACGATATCAATTCGATTGTAGAAATGCAACAGGATGGAGAACTCTATGATAAGTTTGAGGTTTTTAAATCTGAACTGATCAAAAAAGGGGCAGTTACCTCGGTAAACCAGTCGTCGGGAAGTATTTCGCATGATGGTTCCAATTTCTGGAATTTCGAATGGCCGGGAATGGCCGAAGCTGATAAACAGATTGTTTTTAACCAGATTGCAACATCATACGATTTCATCAAAACCAATGGTGTTAAATTACTTGCAGGCCGCGATTTCTCTAAGAATTTTGCTTCTGATTCTGCTGCGGTGATGTTGAGCAGTTCGGCCGTAAAACAGATGAACCTAAAAACTCCGGTGGGCACCATGGTGAAATATCACGGTAACGATGCCAAGGTTGTGGGAGTATTTGACGATTTTATCTGGGGCTCACCCTATTATCGCGATAGGCCAATGGTAATCGCGTTTAGCAAAGATTGGTCAGGAAACATTACCATGAGGTTAAATCCGGATAACAGTTTAAGTAAAAATATCGAAATCATCACGCAGGTAAGCAAACAACTTAATCCGGCTTATCCGGTGGATATTAAATTTGTAAACGAGCTTTATGCAGAAAAACTGCAGGGTGAGAAGATTTTGGGTACATTATCCAATCTTTTCGGTGGATTGGCCATTTTTATTTCCTGTTTAGGGCTTTTTGGTCTGGCCGCTTACAGTGCCGAGCAACGCACCAAAGAATTTGGGGTACGCAGGGTTTTGGGCGCTTCGGTAAACAGCATAATGAACCTACTATCGGTTTCCTTTATGAAAATGGTATTGATTGCCGTTTTTATAGGCGTACCCGTTGCCTGTTATTTTATGAACCAATGGCTCAGTCATTTCGAATATAAAACAGATATTTCGTGGTCTATTGTGCTTACCAGTGTGTTCGGAACCATGATTATTGCCTTTGCAACCGTGAGTGTACAATCGTACCGCGCTGCAACCGCAAATCCGGTAGATGCATTGAAATACGAGTAGTTCAGTTAATAATTTGCAGTTCTCAGTTAACAATATAACAATAAACCAATTTAACAATTTACATAGGTACCCCTAAAATTATCGCAATGAAAAAACTACTTTTCTTATTTATCCCATTTTTTATCAATGCTGCTATGGCATTTGCTCAAACCAGTGTGGCAACAGTTAACGATTTTAAAGATTATACGGTTAAATTAGAAAACAACAGGCGTGCAGCTTCAGAGAAAAAGGATTATGCCACTGCTGCCGGTTTAATGAGCGAGTGGGTTGGTAAATATGAACAATCTCCTGCAAAAATAAAAGAAGAGTATAAGCCTTATTATCCAGGGATGTATTATAATCTGGCCTGTTATGAAAATCTTCAGGGTAAAAAGGTTGCAGCATTAAATGCATTGGATAAAGCAGTTGCCCTGGGCTATTCCAATTATGCCAATACTTTGGTTGATACTGATCTTACAAGCCTTCATCAGGAGAAACGTTTTAAAACTGCGCTACAAACATTAAGGGAGCGCGGTGATATGAATTATATCCTGCAAAAATCGGCCCCTTACAAAAATGAGCAGGTTAAAGATCTGCCAAATTTCAGTTATCAATCAGCAGATGCTGAAGACCTGGTTAAGTTTAAGAAAGAATTTAATCTCGATTCGGTAGCCGGTAATGGAGATGAAATCAGCAAAATAAAGAATTTGCTTTATTGGGTACATAATGTGGTACGCCATGACGGAAGTTCGGATAACCCAATCTCAAAAAATGGGAAGGATCTTATTGCCATCTGTAAAAAAGATAGCCGTGGCATAAACTGCCGGATGATGGCCACTATTTTAAAAGATGCCTACCAGGCCGAAGGTTTCAAAGCAAGGGTTGTTACCTGTATGCCAAAAGATACCGCAGATTTCGATTGTCATGTAATTAACGTAGTATGGAGCAATACGCTGAATAAATGGGTGTGGATGGATCCAACTTTTAATGCTTATGTGAGTGATGCGAAGGGAAATCTGTTAAGCATAGAAGAAGTACGCGGGCGTTTAAAAACCGGTGGAGATTTAACCTTAAATGAAGATGCTAACTGGAACAATAAAAACAAACAGACCAAAGAATATTACCTGGGGTATTACATGTCTAAAAACCTTTACTGGATTCAATGTGCGGTAAATAGCACCTGGGATCTGGAAACCTACAAAAAAGATGGACCTGTTACGGAATATATTAACTTATATCCCGGTACTTTTAATACCATTCATCAAGCGAAAAAGGTTACCAAAGGATCAGTAACTTATGCCATCAGTAACCCTGAGTATTTTTGGCAGAAACCATAGGTATTTAGTCTGGAGTCTACAGTCCTCAGTCTTTAGTTGGAGTTTTAAGACTTTGGATGTTAAGGTGAAAATTTATAAAGAAACACACAAAATATAGCCAGTGCAAATTCTTAAAAGAAAGCACTGGCTTTTTTACGTATAAAGGTTGAAAGTATAAAATTGTTTACTTTTGTTTGTGTTTTGGTAAACTATTGTTTACTTTTGGTTGGTAGGAACCAATTCTAAAATAATGAAATGGAGCGAACTTAAAAGAAAATTAAAAAGTGCCGGTTACGAATTTTTAAGGGATGCCAAAGGAAGCCATGAAGTGTGGCATCATCCAGAAAAACCGGGAAGCGAAATTATCATTGCAAATCATCCATCTAAAGAAATTGGAACCGGTTTGGCACAAAAATTATTAAAGCAGGCAGGATTGAAATAATCTCTGCACTAGGTTCTTCAATACCTGAAATTGAGGCAGATAAAAACAATAGATTAAAATTATACCCTGATAATTTAAAAAAATTGAACAGCATGTCGAAAATTGAATTTATAGTAGAAAAAACAGGAACTGGTTTTTCTGCGTACGCATCAGATGATTCACTACCGATCGGTACTTCAGGTGATGATGTAACCGCATTAAAAAACAACATTGTAGATGCTTATAATTCTTATGCAGAAATTAAAGGCTTAAATGAAATTACAATTGATGATGTATTGATCCGCTTAGATGTTAAACAGTTTTTTGATTATTATAAAATAATCAATGCCAGTGCTTTGGGCGCAAAAATAGGTATGGATAAAACTCTTATCTCACAATATGCCAATGGTCACAAAATACCAGGGCCAAAACAGGTAGAGAAAATTCTTAATGGTATTAAAAAACTAGGTCAGGAGCTTTCTTCCTTAAATCTTTCAATTTCATAAAGGGGCATAAAGTTTTCAATCTGGATTAAAAATCTATCAATACCGTTGAAATTCTTGAGCTAATGGGTTGATTACCTTTTAAATTTATATTTTTGGTTTTCTAATCACATACCATTTTATGAAACTACTTTTTAGATTTTGTTTGCTTGGGCTTTTAACAGGTTCATCTCTTGTGGCGGGTGCACAAACCGTTACACTCGATTATTTTTTTAACCGCGAAACCCGTAAAGACAAACAGGGCAAAGAAATCCGTTTCCATTACCTGTGGAGTGAAAAAGCAAATAGCGGCTTTTCTATTTTTGGGGATGTATTTAAGAAGGAAGGTTTTAGATTAGATTCGCTGGAAACGGCACCAACACTGACCAATTTAAAAGGAAGCGATGTTTATTTGATTGTTGATCCCGACAGACCGAAAGAAAACCCTAAACCGAATTATATTGAGGCTGACCATATTGCTGCCATTTCTGACTGGGTAAAACAGGGAGGCGTATTGGTGATGTTTGCCAACGATAGCGCCAATGTAGAATTGCCACATTTTAATAAACTGGCCAATGTATTCGGCATGCATTTTACCAACGAAATGCAGAACCATGTAATCGATGATGCACATTTTGAAGACGGTGGTGTTGTAATCAAAAACAATCCGGTATTTAAAACGGCCAAAAAAATCTTTATGAAAGATGTGTGTTCAATCGACACCAAAAATGCAGCAAAACCTGTGCTTAAAAATGCTGCTGGTGCAACCATTGTAGCTGCTGCCAAATTTGGAAAAGGAAATGTAATTGCCATTGCCGACCCATGGTTGTACGATGAATATGTAAATGGACGTTTACCAAAAGAAATGGGTTTCGAAAATGATAAAGCAGCCCATGATCTGGTACTTTGGTTAAAAAGCCTGGTTAAAAAATAACCGGCTATAATTTATCCAGCTTAAAATAACCTAAATGAATCTCATCTTCAGGTAACCCTGAAGATGGTTTTATTTCGATGTGATACTTCTGCTTCGCCTCCTCACTTAAAATATCTTCTATTTTATAAATATCATCCACGTCGATGCCGTATTTTTCGTCGATATGCGAATTGGCACCTTTTATTGAATTGGTTTTAAAAAATACCGTTTTCTTGGCATCCAGCATGGCTTTAGCTCGCTCATCGTGTACCGATAATACAATATGGTGCTGCTCGTACAACTTTCCTGATAAATAACCTCCAAGGTTGATAAAAAATAGTTTATGTAATGATGGTGGCGTATGCCCAACCCTTTGCTTAATGCTGATTTCGTAATCATCAACTTTATTTACTTCACGCCAGCCATCGATATGTAAGCTCGTACCCGTACCTGGCCAAAAAGCTTTAATTTCAGGAACAAGTTCTTTTAAAGAATTTGCGATACCGAAAAAGTAGTCGTGCTGTTCTACGTTGCGTTTAGGCGCTTTGGAGCCGAGTAAGATCATGTATAGTTTTAAATGGTTCATTTGTAAATTGGTTAACTGGTTCATTGTTTACCCTTCGACTACGCTCAGGGGTTAACTGATGCGAAACGCATAATTCTAACCGCTTATTGCAAAACGTCGATTGCATTACTTTTCTAACAGCTATAATTACAATTTGGTTCTTCTTTATTGCAAATTTCCCAAGCGATCGTCATCCTGAATTTATTTCAGGATC
>NZ_DJDT01000261.1 GCF_002432345.1 Pedobacter sp. UBA5917 | reverse complement strand
ACAGATTAATGGATTACACAGATTTTCTTTCATCTTTGCTTCTCCATCACCCATCATACCTTTTCCATATTACATCTTTTCTCGCTTCGCGGGTGATTGCATAGATTATTTTGTTGTTATAATGTTTTAAGGCTGAAAGGTTTTAGGCATCCAAAACGTTACAACATTTCAATATTCAAACTTTGCAGCTCTCCCTACTTCCATCGCCCATTGTACATCTTCCATTTTACACATTTCTCTGCCTGATGGCTTCATATAAAATTACCCCGGCAGCTACTGAAACATTAAGCGACTCGATTTTACCCGCCATTGGTATTTTAGCCAGGTGATCGGCCACACGTAAAAGTTCGTTGGAAATTCCTTCATCTTCCGAGCCCATTACAATTGCGGTTGGCATCGTATAATCAGGAGCGTAAATAAAATCATTTGTTTTTTCGGTACAGGCAACTACCTGTAAACCGCTTTCCTGTAAAAACATACAGGTTTTATGCAGATTGGCATGGCGACAGATCGGAATACTAAATAAAGCACCGGCAGATGTTTTGATGGCATCGGCATTAATCTGTGCCGCATTTTTTAAGGGTACTACAATGGCATGTACACCTACACAAGCGGCCGTACGGGCAATTGCACCCATATTACGTACATCAGTTACACTATCCAGAACCAAAATTAACGGCACCTCTCCTTTTTCAAAAATTGTTGGTATGATATCCTCAATATTTTGATAGGTGATCGGCGAAATCACTGCAATTACACCCTGATGGTTTTTCTGCGACATCCGATTTAGCTTTTCAACAGGAACCGAGTTTAAAGGAATCAGGGTATCTTTTAACAGCGCTTTTAATTCCAAGAACAATTCGCCGCCCAAACCGCGTTGCTGATAAATGGTTTCAATATCTCTTCCTGCTTTAACGGCTTCTATTACGGCCCTGATGCCAAATATAAACTCATTACTCTCTTTTGCGCGTTGTGGTCTTCTAAAATTATCCATGTTTTGAAATTGTTAGGCAAAAGTATTCAAATAAATGTTTTAGCCCTAATCTATATCTTCCTTATTAACATTTAATTGTTCAAAAAAAATTATGATTGATCAAAAGCCCTCATAATTTAATCTGGTTAAAGTTCAATTTGTTAACAACATGTAGGAACTAATTCAAACAATCCGCTCAACTTTTGTTTACTTTTGTGCTATGAGTATCGATAATGAACAAGGCGGAAAGAACAGTATGACTGCTAGAAAAAGCAGGTTAAGTAATACAATCAGTTCACAGGGAAAAATTCCCCCGCAGGCATTAGACCTGGAGGAAGCCGTTTTAGGTGCGTTAATGCTCGAAAAAGACGCACTTTCTGCCGTAATCGATGTTTTAAAACCGGAAGTATTCTATAACGATGCGCATCAGAAGATTTTTGAGGCCATCCATATTTTATTCCAGAAATCGAAACCGGTAGATATTTTAACCGTAACTGCCGAACTTCGTACCTTAGGGTCGTTAGAAATGGTTGGCGGTGCCTATTACATTACACATTTAACCAACCGTGTTGCATCGGCAGCAAATATAGAATTTCACGCCAGGATTATATCACAGAAATATATCCAGCGCGAACTGATCAGGATCTCAACTGAAATTATTACCAATGCTTACGAAGATACAACTGATATTTTCGATTTATTGGACCAGGCCGAAAAAGGACTTTTCGAAATCGCCCAGAATAACCTTCGTAGAGATACGCAGAAAATGGACGATATTATTAAACAATCGCTGGCAACACTCGAAGAACTTCGTACCAAAACTGATGGTTTAACAGGTGTGCCAACAGGTTTTACAGGATTAGACAGGATTACCGGTGGCTGGCAAAAACAGGATCTGGTAATTATCGCAGCTCGTCCGGCGATGGGAAAAACAGCATTCGTACTAACCTGTGCACGTAATGCCACGGTCGATTTTGCAAAGCCAACAGTAGTATTCTCACTCGAGATGTCGTCTGTACAGTTGGTTAACCGTCTGATTTCCGGAGAAGCCGAAATTGAGCAGGAGAAAATCAGAAAAGGAAACTTACAGGAATGGGAATGGCAACAGCTGCACAGTAAAATCGGTCGCTTAACCGAAGCCCCCCTTTTGATAGATGATACGCCTGCATTGAATATATTTGAATTTAGGGCGAAATGCCGTAGGTTAAAATCTCAGTACGATATCCAATTGGTAATTGTCGATTACTTGCAGTTAATGCATGGTAAGGGCGAAGGAAAGGGTGGTGGTAACCGTGAGCAGGAAATCGGTAGTATTTCGAGGGCTTTAAAATCAGTGGCAAAAGAGCTTGATGTTCCTGTACTGGCCCTATCGCAGTTAAGTCGTGCGGTTGAGAGCAGACCGGGTTTACAGGGAAAAAGGCCAATGTTATCCGATTTACGTGAGTCGGGATCAATTGAGCAGGATGCGGATATGGTACTGTTCTTATACCGTCCTGAATATTATGGTATTACTGAAGATGAACAGGGAAGATCGCAGGCCGGTATCGGTGAGGTAATCATTGCAAAACACCGTAATGGTGAAACCGGAATCGTACCGCTTAAATTCGTGGGTAAATTTGTTAAATTCCAGGATCTTGAAGATGACTTTAATGCACCGCCAAATTCGTTCGCTGCTGATCCTTCTGCCGGAATGTATCCATCACAGGATTTTGAAAAACAGAGCAACGTAATTATCCGTCCTTCCAAAATGGACGACTACAATGATGACGATCCACCGTTTTAATAAAAATAGATTTATAATAAAAAATGTCCCGATTTTCATCGGGACATTTTTTATTTAATTGAATTTCCTACAAACCGTAAAGCAGGCCTACGTTTACACCCGATCTTCCAGACCTAACCCTATATCCCTGGTTTTGCTTAAACATATCAGTTATACCCGATTGGCCATCAACTTCGAACATTACCCTTAATTTACTTGTTAACGGTACCTTCACTCCAATACCTAAATCAATTCCAATGTCTCTATTATGGATAAATTCTTTTAAATCGGTGTTAAACTTTGTTTCTGTAGCATTTAACAAAATGCCAAAATAAGGTCCAAAATTTAAGTACCAGTTCCTTTTTTTACCAAAATGCCAGTTGGCCATTATTGGAATGGTAAGGTAGTTAATGTGATAATCGGTAACAAAACTCTGCCCGTTGTCCAAATTGGTTAAATAGCCATTGTCCCAGCCTTTTTGATCATAACCGATTTTAGCCTTAATACTCCACCTGTCTGAAAAGAAATAGTCACCTATCGCGGTTACGTTAAAGCCGTTTCTGAAATCATTACTGGTTTGGTTATTCGCAGATACCGTAGCCGCGTTGTAGCCTACATGTAATCCTACTTCAAAACTGTTTTTTTCCTGGGCATGGGCAGTTACCCCCAAGCCGCTTAATAATAGAAGCGTTAATAGTTTCCTCATAAATTTATCTGATTTTAAAATTTTGCCGAAGATATAACTAAATCTTCTTTATTAAAAAATCAGCTAAGGAATATTAAAAAATGTATGCAAGCAGGATTCCGGCCAATACAATAACCGGCGGACTTACTTTTGTAAAATTAAGCAACAAAAAAGTAGCCACCATTATCCCTAAAAACAGCCAGTTTAAACCCATCGGAATCAATAAAAGAACAAATGCAGCGATGATAAAACCTACGCTTACCGCATTGATACCTGAAAGACTATGGCGGATCCTCGAAATCTTTTTCAGGTCATCCCAAAACGGCACGATAAACAGCACGAGGATCAATCCGGGTAAATTTATACCGATTACGCCGATCAATCCGCCTAAAATCTGCCCCCAAAGCCCATAACCAAAATTCTTCATGCTTAAGGCACCAAGATAACTGGTAAAAGAAAATGTAGGTCCGGGCAAAGCCTGTTGCAATGCAAAACCGGATAAGAAACCTGATGATGGCAAATAATGCTTCATCTCCACAAACTCGGTAAACATTAAAGGTACAAGCACCTGTCCGCCACCAAAAACAAGGATTCCGTTACGGTAAAAGTTTTCCAGTAAACGAATAGGCAAACTAAATGGCGAAGTTCTATTGATAATGGCTCCAACTAATGCAAATAAGAGTAATGCGCCTAAAAAGTAGATCAGTTTTTTAGGGTTGATATTCGAAAAAAGTTTAACCCGCAACTCTGTTTCTTCCCTTGGTGTTTCGATAGCGGATGAAATCATCCCGCCAATTAAAATCGACAGCGGAAAAACATAAGCATTTCTTAAAACCAGCGTGATAATTACCGAGGAAATGGCCAAAAATACAGAAACCTGTGATGATAATACCTTTCTTCCCAGTTTCCAGGCACCGTAAGCAACAATTCCCAATGCTATGGGCTGGATATATTCCAGGATATCATTAAACTTCTGTTTCTGATCCAGCAGTGCATAACTAATGGCCGCAAAAGTCATAATTGCGGCAGTGGGTAAAATCCAGATCAGAAAAGTAATTATGGCCAGTTTTAATTTACCAACTTTCCAGGCTATGCCCACCAATGTTTGCGTAGATGCCGGCCCCGGCAATACCTGCGCAAGTGCATTAAGCTCCAGAAGCTCCTCTTCTGAGATAAACTTCGTACTCTGCACAAAATACTTGAGCAATAAAGCCAGGTGTGCCTGTGCACCGCCAAAAGAGGTGAACGTAAAAAAGATTACATTACGGATAAACAGCCACTGTCTTTTTGCAGCGATGGGTTTGGTTTGCATTAATCTAAACTGATAACTGTAATTTACAAACTGTCAATTGATAACTGTTAACTGAAAACTGGATTAATCATCTTCATAGTCTAATCCTGCTGCCGAATTATAAGCGCCCTGCAATTCAGAAAAAGCATGCATATCGCGTTTATTCCGCGCAACCTGCATTCCTTTCTGGTAAGTTTCGATTGCTTTCTCTTTTTCTCCGTCTTTTTCCTGCAGCTTGCCCAAATGATAATAAGTTCCTACATAATCGGGGTGTTTATCCGTTAACTGAAGGTAAAAAGAATAAGCTTTTTCTTTATCATTTAGGTTGTTATACTCTGTGGCTAAGGCATATAGTATAAACGGATCGTTAGGATCGCTTTCCAAAAATTCCAATAACTTACTTAATCGGGTAGATGACATTTTATTTCCTTGCTTTTTTAATTAAATTTGCAGAAAGACCTATATAATAATAATATCATATATGGACAGATCGGCAACGAACAATTTTAGTTCCAGATCGTTCATTAAATAAAAACCACTATTAAAATATGAAAATATTAGTTTGTATCAGTAACGTGCCAGACACGACGACAAAAATAACTTTTACTAATGATAATACCGAATTCAATACAGCTGGTGTGCAATATATTGTTAACCCGTATGATGAAATCGCGTTATCAAGGGCTATTGAGCTAACAGAAGGCGGTAAAGGAACTGTGACGGTAATTAATGTAGGTGAAGCAGCTAACGATCCAACCATCAGAAAAGCATTGGCAATTGGAGCCGACGATGCGGTACGCGTTAATGCAGCACCGCGTGATGCTTATTTTGTAGCCAAACAGATTGCTGAATATGCAAAAGACAAAGATTTTGATATCATTTTAACCGGTCGCGAATCCATTGATTATAATGGTAACCAGGTTGCGGCAATGGTTGGTGAGTTTTTGGATATTCCATCGGTATCAATCATCAAAAAATTAAACATCGAAGGCGATACAGCAACAATTGAAAGGGAAATTGAAGGCGGTAAAGAAGTACTAACGGTTTCGGGTAAATTTATTGCCAGCTGCGCAGAAGGTGTGGCCGAACCAAAAATCCCTAATATGCGTGGTATTATGAGCGCAAGGACAAAACCTTTAGCTGTAGTAGATGCAGTAGCTATTGAAGAAGTAAGCAAAGTAACTAAATATGAAACCCCTGCCCCACGTGGTACGGTTAAGTTAATTCCTGCCGATCAAACTGAGCAATTGATCAGCTTGTTACATAGCGAAGCTAAGGTAATTTAGTTGGCAGTTATAAGTTTCCAGTTATTAGTAAAGAGATAATTAATAGAATTAATTTAATATAAAATTTAAAGTCCTCTCTTGGGGATTTAGAGGTAAAAATATATGTCAGTATTAGTATATGTAGAACAAGCTGAGGGTAAATTCAAGAAATCTGTTTTTGAGGCGGTTTCTTATGCCAAAGCCATTGCCGATCAACAATCAACCAACTTAACCGCTATTTCTATTGGCAATGTTGCCGAAGGCGAATTAAAAGAATTGGGGAAATACGGTGCATCTAAAGTATTAAATGTTAGTGCCGATCAGTTAAAAACCTTTGTAAACCAGGCTTATGCCAGTGTTATTGCTGCTGCAGCCGAAAAAGAAGGTGCTGATATCGTTGTTTTATCCAACTCCTTCTCAGGTAAAGGTTTAGCACCACGTATTGCAGTAAAACTTAAGGCTGGTTTAGCAGATGGTGCAGTTGAACTGCCAAGCAACGATGATAAATTTGCCGTGAAGAAAACAGCTTTTTCAGGTAAAGCATTTGCCATTACCGAATTAACTTCTGCCAATAAAGTAATTGCTTTAAACCCAAATGCTTTTGGTGTTAAAGAAAACGCAACAGATGCAAGCATCGAAGCTTTTAGTGCCGACATTAAACAATCGGATTTAGGCACCGTTATTAAAGATATTGTAAGGGCAACGGATAAAGTTTCTTTACCGGATGCAGAATTGGTAGTATCGGCAGGTAGAGGTTTAAAAGGACCTGAAAACTGGGGAATGATCGAAGAGCTTGCCGGTTTATTGGGTGCAGCAACTGCCTGCTCTAAACCAGTTTCTGATGCTGATTGGAGGCCACACTCAGAACACGTTGGTCAAACCGGAATTGCCATCAGCCCTAACTTATACATCGCAATCGGTATTTCTGGCGCAATCCAGCATTTAGCAGGTGTAAGTTCATCAAAAGTTATCGTTGTAATCAACAAAGATCCTGAAGCGCCTTTCTTCAAAGTAGCTGATTACGGTATTGTTGGCGATGCTTTTGAAGTAGTACCAAAATTAATCGAAGCATTAAAAGCACATAAGGGATAAAAATAAACCTTCAAACCTCGCAGGTTTTTAAACGGCGCAACCCTCAATGAGGCCGTTGAAAACATCAATAACCCGAATTAAACCTGCGAGGTTTTGAAAAATGGATATGAAAAAAGTAAAATTAGATATTGTAGGTTTATCTTACAGCCAGACTCAATCTGGTGCTTATGCCCTTGTTTTAGGAGAAGTAAATGGCCGCCGCCGTTTGCCGATCATTATCGGTGCCTTTGAGGCACAGGCCATTGCCATAGAAATTGAGAAAATGACTCCCAGCAGGCCATTAACGCACGATCTTTTTAAATCGATGGCTGATACTTTTCATATCAATATCCAGGAAATTATCATTTATAATCTGGTTGATGGTGTTTTTTACGCAAAGCTGATTTCCAGTGATGGCAAAAATACCCACGAAATTGACGCCCGTACCTCTGATGCCATTGCATTGGCCGTTAGGTTTAATGCCATGATTTATACCTATGAATTTATCCTTGCCTCTGCCGGGATCGTAATTGAAGGCAATGATTTTCTTTTCCTCGAAAATATGGAATCGTTAACCAAAGAACCTGAAGCTGATGCTTTACCAGGTGCCGGTAAAGCACAGGGTTTTGGCGATCTAACGCTGGAAGAACTCCAGCAAAAGCTACAGGAGGCCATCGCCGAAGAAGCTTATGAAAAAGCTGCCCGGTTACGCGACGAATTGAATAAACGCGGAACATCTTAATGTTTTCAAAAAACATACGACAAAACAAATTCCATCAGATTTTTTCTGAAAAATCGATAAATAAAAAGCTAAATACCAAAATGGGCCGGATTGTGTAAAATAATTCATGCTCATTTTGGATTATCACTCAAAATAGTTCTATATTCAGCTTTTACTTTCAACAATCAAACTAAATTATTATTATGAATGTTAAGTTTCGCTTAACTATAATGAGTTTCATGCAATTCTTTGTATGGGCTGCCTGGTTAATTACGATTGCAAATTATTGGTTTGGCACCAAACAATGGGATGGTGCAAATTTCGGGGTAATTTTCTCTACCATGGGCATTGCATCTCTGTTTATGCCAACCATTACCGGTATTATAGCCGATAAATGGATCAATGCAGAAAAACTCTATGCCATTTTACATATTCTTTATGCAGGTGCCATGTTCTATCTGCCGCAGGTAGAAGATCCGCATACTTTCTTTTGGGTAATATTAGTGGCCATGTGTTTTTACATGCCAACCATTGCTTTAAGTAACTCCATCAGTTATACCACATTAAAAAACGGTAATTTCGATGTAATCAAAAACTTTCCACCTATTCGTGTTTGGGGAACAGTAGGATTTATTGCAGCCATGTGGCTAACCAATTTAACAGGTAATAAAGCCAGTGCAAATCAATTTTATATTGCAGGTATAAGTGCGTTGTTATTGGGGTTTTACTCCTTTACACTGCCGGCATGTAAACCTTTAAATTTAATTAGCGAGAAAAAAACATTTGCGCAAAAGTTAGGCCTAGAATCGTTTAAGCTCTTCGCCGATTATAAAATGGCACTGTTTTTTATTTTCTCTATGTTTTTAGGTGCTGCTTTGCAGTTAACCAATGCCTATGGTGATGTTTTTTTAGATGAATTTAAGCTATTCCCGGTTTTTGCCGAATCTTTTGTAATCAAATATTCGACGATTATTTTATCTATTTCGCAGATATCCGAAACACTATTTATCCTGGCCATCCCATTCTTTTTAAAAAGATTTGGTATTAAATGGGTAATTGCAATTGCCATGTTTGCCTGGGTATTACGTTTTGGCTTATTCGCTTTTGGCGATCCGGCAACCAATTTATGGATGATTATAACCTCGTGTATTGTATACGGCATGGCTTTCGATTTCTTTAATATTTCGGGCTCATTGTTTGTAGAAACTTCTACCACACCAAAAATCCGTTCATCGGCCCAGGGTTTGTTTATGATGATGACCAATGGTTTTGGTGCCGTATTTGGAAGTTTGATATCAGGATGGATGATCAGTAAATATTTTACTACCTATTATACCAATATTGGCTCGCTATCAAAATATGTAAATAGCGAAGCAGACAACGCACATTTGCTTAAGTTTTTGAAAAACAAAGGAATTGATGTATTGCAGAACGGCGATTTAAGCAGAGCGCTGGATGTAAAAGACTGGCACAACATCTGGCTTGCCTTTACCATTTATGTTTTAGTAATTGCTGTTGTTTTTGTGGTTATTTTTAAACACAAACATACCCGTGCAGAAGTAGAAGCCATTAACCATTTATAATTTTCCGATTAACCTCTTATGTCAGCTGGTAAGTATAGAAAAGAACACAATTGTTTAAACTGCGGTTCTCACGTTGAGAAACATTATTGCAGCAACTGCGGTCAACCGAATTTAGAATTAAAAGAAAGTTTCTGGACTTTTATTAGTCACAGTATTGCCCATTATTTTCACTTTGACAATAAATTTTTTCAAACACTTTCTCCCCTTCTCACCAAACCCGGTCAGGTTACGCTCGATTATTTAGCAGGTAAACGTGCCAGGTATATCAATCCGGTGAGCATGTACATCTTTGTATCCATCGTATATTTTTTGGTGGTTTACTCCCCTAAAAAACATGTACAAAAAGATGAAGATGAAGGTATAATTATAGAAAAGAGTGAAAAACGCCAAAAAGTAGCCGACAGTGTAAAAAACGCACTCAAACTTAATGGGGTATCTAAACAAATTGCCGACCGGGCCACAAAATCAATAAATGATGCGATCAGGAAAAAGGATTTTGTAAAACTCGGTTTTGCAGATCAGGAAAAGGAATTAAATAGGCTTAGGGCAGAAAATGTTAGGCTTAAATCAGATTCTATTGGCGATATGATAGAGGATTACGATGAAATCCATATCGAACGGAACGATAGCACGTATTCGGCATACCTATTACGACAGAAAAAACTACCACCAGCTGAACAGGACAGCTGGTATGAAAAACTGGTCAAAAAAAGAGCGATTACCATCGGCGAAAAATCTGAAGTAATACAGGAGACCTTAGAACATAACCGGCCAAAGCAATATTTCTTATTGATGCCGCTACTGGCCTGGTTTATTATGCTCAATTTTAGGAAAAACCATATTTATTATTTAGATCACCTGATTTTTACTATCCACGGAATGATGGTTTATTTCATCGTCTCGATCATTACACAACCCATTATTAAACATGTTTTTGGGACAGACTCGGTGGCAAGTAGTATTCTTGAGGTAGGTGTTACGGTGTATCTATTCTGGTATATGTTTAAAGCCCTAACCGTTTTTTATCAACGTAAAACCTGGAGCACTATCTTTAAAATATTCTGGATCTTAATTCTTTATGCTGTTGCCTTTAAGCTATCAGAAATGGCGATGATCAATTTGATTTATTACGTAGCTACATAATACATTACATCATGCTGAACTTGTTTCAGCATGATGTAATGTATTATAACATAAAAGACCCTGAAATAAATTCAGGGTGACGATTGCTAAAGCGTTAGCCCACAAAAAAACCACCCGATATTTCGAGTGGTTTTTTTATGTGTTTTGAAATTACTTTCTGTCTTTCAGTTCAATAAACTCTCTATCTGTTTCGCCAACATACACCTGGCGTGGACGACCGATCGGTTCCTTATTCTCATGCATTTCTTTCCATTGTGCAATCCATCCAGGTAAACGGCCTAAAGCAAACAGAACCGTAAACATTTCTGATGGGAAACCTAAAGCACGGTAAATAATACCTGAATAGAAATCTACGTTCGGATATAATTTACGATCAATGAAATACTGATCGGTTAAAGCCGCTTCTTCCAGTTTTTTGGCAATTTCCAAAATCGGATCATCGATACCCAGGTTTTCTAAAATATCATCGCAGGCCTTTTTAATGATTTTTGCCCTTGGATCGAAGTTTTTATAAACGCGGTGACCAAATCCCATCATACGGAAAGGATCGTTTTTATCTTTCGCTTTGGCAATCCATTTTTCCGTATCACCACCGTCAGCCTTAATCAATTCCAACATATCGATTACCGCCTGGTTGGCGCCACCGTGTAATGGTCCCCATAGTGCAGCAATACCCGCAGCAATTGAAGCATATAAATTACAATCTGATGAACCTACGATACGCACTGTAGATGCCGAACAGTTTTGTTCGTGATCTGCATGCAGGATCAGCAATTTGTTCATTGCATTAACAACAATCGGGTTTACATCATAATCTTCGGTACGTTGTCCAAATGTCATCCAAAGGAAATTGGTTACGTAATCGTATTTATTTTTTGGATAAATAAGCGGATGACCCAATGATTTTTTATAAACAAAAGATACAATGGTTGGGAATTTAGCCAATAATTTAATGATGGTTAAATTTTGCTCTTCTGCCGTTTGGTTTGGCTTTAAACATTCAGGATAAAATGTAGATAAAGAAAAAATCAGTGAACCCAATTGACCCATCGGATGTGACCTTGACGGATAACCATCAAAGAATTTTTTCATATCCTCGTGGATCAGCGTATGTTTGCTGATATCAGCCTGCAAATCGTCTACCTGTTTCTGCGTTGGCAGGTCGCCATAAATAATCAGATAAATAACTTCTAAAAAACTCGATTTTGCGGCAAGTTCTTCGATAGAATAACCCCTATATTTTAAAATGCCTTTTTCACCATCTAAAAAAGTGATTTTACTTTTTGTAGAACCCGTATTTTTAAAACCAGTATCTAAAGTTACAAAGCCTGTAAGATCTCTTAATTTCGAAATATCAATGGCCTTCTCATCTTCCGTTCCTGTTATAACTGGCAATTCTATTGTCTTACCATCAACTTTAATCTCTGCAATATCTGACATATTATTGTATTGTGTTTATAGCTTTCTAAATTATATAAAATTAATATACATGCATAACAAATCTGTTAAATTAATGTGAATAATTGGTCAAAATGACGTAACAATCATGCTTAATTTAACAAGCTTTAACATATTATTTTGCCTTGATCTCTTCTGCTACCCTGCCGCATTCGAGCATTTCGTTACCATAGTATGGATTCCGGATTTCTTTGTCGGTTGATAACCAGTCTCCTCCATCCCCTTTGTTCGCCATTGGGCAGTGCTGAACATAAATAGTACCTTTTTCAATTTCCGCGCCTTTTAACAAAGCGATCAAATCGGCACTTAAAACCGTAAAATCTTTACGTTGGGAAACCAGATCTTTGCTTTCGGCAATTTTATTGGCTACCGCTGCCGTAGGTTCGCAGCCTTTATAGGCAGCCAGACTGGTTTGTAACTGAACGGCTGATTTTTGTGCACCTGCAGCATCAGATTTTACCAGGGCGTCTTTCAAAACTACATACTGATTAAAAATTTCTGATTTCTGTTTGTCTTTGATGGCAACCTCGTTTTTAACTGCAACCGAGTCTGTTTTTGTCGAATCTTTGCTTGTTGCTGATTTTTGATCTGCCTGGTTGCAGGCCATTAAAGCGGTGAGTATGGCTATTCCGAATATTCTTTTCATTTGTATTTGGTTTTCGGCTCAAAATAGCAATTTAAATGTTAAATCAATAAAAAAGTCCCGATTTTCATCGGGACTTTTAAGATTTTATGATGTTGTAATTATAATTTGAAATTATATCCCAGTCTGAGGTTAAACTGTCCCGTTTTCATGAAATAAAGATCCGATGAACTGTTATTTACATAACCTTCATATTTCACACCAAGATCTAGTCCGTTCTTCCATTCATAACCCAAACCACCGGTATAGATAAAGTTCATATTCGCGCCTTCTTTAATGGCCAATCCCGATCCCAGCTCAGTGCTCAAATACATTCTATCAATCGGGAATACCCTCACACCGCCCAATAAAGGAATAAATTCAAATTTAAGCGGACTTCCTTTCCATTTCAAACGGGTGTAACCTCCAGAAGCAGTAAGTGCAACAAACGGACTTAAATCGTACTGAAGTCTTACATCAGCGCCATAACCGTAATCCATTTCTGATTTATCGGGAAATAAACCACCATTTACACCTACCCCAACTTTGAAAGCCATTCCGCTTCCTGTAGTCATTGGTTGCGTAGCATCCATTGTTTGTGCTTTTAAGTTTGATGTGGTTAAAATTGCAATTGCGGTTAAGCCGGTTGCAAAAAGTTTAGTAATTGTTTTCATTGTTAGATATTTTAAGTTATTAATTAAGGGTTTAATTCATATACGTTAAAATATCTTTACCGGATTTTTAAGTTTTCATTTTTTTCAGAATCTTATGAAATAAAAAAGCCCCCATAAAGGAGGCTTTCAATTTTATTGTGGATTTAGCTTATAAACTAAATCCGTAAGCTAAACGCAGACCGAAAAATCCGGTGCTTGTTCCATTTTGTGCTAAACCTTCATATTTAACACCTAAATCCAATCCGTTGCTCCATGCATAACCCACAGCTGGTGAGTATACGAACGAAGTTCCGCTTCCAGATTTGGTTCCAAAACCGGCACCTAACTCAGCTAAACCGTAAACACCAGAACCAGATGGATTAAAAAAGTATTTAACACCTGCTTTAACTGGAATGTATCCGTAATCTACGCCGTCGAAAGTTGTATTTCCAATGGTGAAATCTTTAGCAAATAAGTTAGTATAACCAGCTGTAACCGGGATTGATAATTGTTTATCAATATCGAACTGATAACGTAAATCTATACCGGCTGCAAAGTTATAAGCATCACTTGTTGGGATACCTGCTGTTAATCCTATTCCTAATTTTTGAGATTGAGCATTGGCATTGGTAGTAAAAAATAATGCCACTACAGCTGCTGAAGTAGCAATGATTTTAGTAATTGTTTTCATTTTAAGGATGATTTTGAGTTAAAACTAATATGCTACAACAAATACAAAGGTTGTGCCAAAAGGCCTTTTTTGAAGCTATTTAACAGATAAACCAACTTTAAGATGACCAAAAAGAACTAATTTCCTGTAATTGAAACTTTTTCTAAAACCAGCTGTTTTAAATGGTTTGGAGAAGCTGATGCATCGAGCCAGATAATGTTTGTACCGTCCTTTTCCATCTTTCTGAAAAACGTATTCTGCCTTTTGGCATACTGGCAAATGGCTATGCCAAGTTTAAGTTTTAACTCGTCTAAAGTGAGGTCCCCATCCAGGTAATTCACAATAAACTTATATTCCAGTCCATAGAATACCAGCATTTCTTTACTAATGCCGTCACGGATTAAGGCTTCTACCTCTTCGATCAATCCTGATGCAAATCTTTCATCCAAACGTTTCAGTATTTTTGCTCTGGTAACCTCTACTTCATTCTTTAAACCAAAAATAATGGGTTTTATTTCTGGTCTTTCGATTGTTTCCAGTTGATGATCTGTTAAATAATCGACTATTTCAAGCGCCCTGATCAATCGTTTTTTTGAAGAAAGATCTACATGATCAATATGCTGGCTATGTTGTAACTCCGAAATCAGCTCTTCTTTTGATAAGCGTTCTAATTGCTCCCTTAGTGCCTGATTAACCGGAATAGCGGTAAAAGTTTGGTTCTGTAGCAAACTATGGATATACATACCTGTACCACCGCAAAGAATAGGCATTTTATTGAGCGCTTTAATTTTTTCGAAAGCCTGATAAAAATCGTTTTTAAATGCATCAACGTGGTAACGTTCGCCTGGTTCTAAAATATCGATCAGGTGAAAGGGGATATTTTTGCCGTTAATGGTGTATTCCTGAAGGTCTTTTCCGGTACCAACATCCATACGTTTAAAAACCTGACGGCTATCGGCACTGATAATTTCTCCATTGAGGGCATCGGCAACCTGTACCGCAAGTTTTGTTTTGCCCGATGCAGTGGCACCCAAAATGATGATGAGGTTATACTGCTCCATTAAAATCTGAGAATGAATTTTAAACTTCCTGTATTAAATACTTCCTGAACGGAAACCTGATTATCTTTTTTAAGCACACGCTTCAAATTTTCATCCAAAATATAAACCTGTGGTTCCAGAACTGCAGTTTGCTCGAAGCCTAATGTAAGGTAAGCCTCTCCTGCCGACCAATCGCGGTCTGCATAAGTCATTACATCATTGGGTTTATAGGTTTCTGCGAAATAAGCAATTAACTTACTTAAGCCGCCAGTGATAGAAAAACCGGCTTTAACTGCAAAACGGATCAGTTCTGCTGATTTATAATTTTCGCTATGGTTCATTTTCCGTAATGCTGAAAAAGTGGCCACAGCAACCAGATTTTCTTTTTCGAATAAACCTATTTTGTACCGGCTGCTCACAGGTCCCTGTAAGTGGTTTTCTTCCAAAAAAGCATCGGCAATGGGTTTGGTTATTTTAGTAGCCTTGGTTTTTCGGCCATGGATACGGATGTTGTTTCCCATCAGTGATTTTATCCTTGCCAAAACCTGATCAGGGCGTGTTATCCATACATCCTCCCATAAATGTGCCAGCTTAACTCCTTTTTGATTGTATTTATCCTGTAAACTAATCAGATCTGCAGGTTTAAAAGGATTATTGAGATCAAGCAGATTTACAATAAGGTTTTTATTGGTGTGTAATAACTGAAAACCGTCTTCCAAAAAAAAATGGCATTCAACATTGTGCTTAGCCAATGCTAAACTTAATTGATGATGCCAGTTAGGGGCAGGATTTAAAATATTCAATCGGCAGAAGGGTTATCTGCCGCAAATTTAACCATCAGATTGTTAAATCCACTCTTTTTCTTTAAAGTTCGCGTGGATAATCTCGATCAAAGTCTCAACTTCCTTTAACTTAGCATCGTCTAGCCGGGTAATTTTCAATCCGGCGGTATTATCACCGAAATTAACCAGCTCATGGTTTTTGGTGGTAAATTCGGAGGTATTCACTTTAACTTCTACCTCGCTCCCATTAATATAAACTCCTGTAAAAAACCGTTCGGTTACTTTTTCGCCATTCGATTCTACATTTTTCTCACTGTAAAGATCGTATCCGGTTTCAGAGTTCTCATGTACGGTATAACCACGCGTTGCGTAAGGTTGTATGCCTGCCCTAATGGTCTGGAAAATTTCTACAAGATCAGTTTTCATAATTCTTATTTGAGTTTAGAAATTAAACAGCATTAAAGCTTTATTGTTTAGTTTTTATTTTACAAGCCACCAATTATCGGTCGGCAAATTGCCATTCAGAGTAACCGTTTCACCTAATTTGGGCGTAACCAATGGAAATTGTTTTGCCGCAGCTGCTACAACCACCCTTTTAATGGGATCATCCCAGGTGTGCATGGCCAGGCTAAATTTAGCCCAATGCACAGGCATCAATGCTTTTGCTTTTAAATCAATAGCGGCTTGTATCGTATCTTCAGGAAACATGTGGATGTAAGGCCAGTAGGCATTATATTGTCCACATTCTAATAATGCGAGGTCAAAAGGGCCAAATTCTTCTCCTATTTTGGCAAAATGGGTATCGTAGCCCGAATCGCCACCTAAAAACAATTTACAGTTAACGGTTTGCAATATAAATGCCGACCAAAGGGTCTGGTTTCTTTTAAATTTTCTACCAGTAAAATGCCTCGCGGGTACTGCGGTAAACTTCAAATGATCAAATAGCGTAATGGATTGGCTCCAGCTCAGTTCGTTGATTTTTTCTGTTTTAATTCCCCAGCGTTCCAGATGCGAGCCAACACCCAGTGAAGTAACAATGGTTTTGGCCTGTGGGGCAATTTCCAGAATGCTCTGATAATCTAAATGGTCGTAATGATCGTGCGTGATAAGCAGTACGTCAATAGCCTTAAAATGATCTGCTTTAACCACATCGGTTCCTTTAAAAGCCTTGCTGCCGATAAACGAAAAAGGTGATGGTGTTTTACTAAAAATCGGATCAACCAAGATCCTCAAGCCATCTGCTTTGATGAGGTAAGAAGAATGTCCGAACCAGATAATTTCAGGCGAATCGCTTTTAGGCTTTCCTGCAATATCGGGCGTTACAAAAGGTAGCGCCTTATCCGGCGATCTGTTTGGGTGTTTTTCAAAAAAGAAAGCTTTCAGAATTTTAAAAAAGCTTACGCCTTCAGGCTGCATTGGTGTAAAAGACTGGTTTTGCAATGCGCCATCGCTATAAATGGCTAAATGTTTGATTTTAGAAAGGCGCTGCCCTCTTGGTAAGCGGCCAAAAACCGGAAGATTGGTGATGATAAAAAAAACAGTCGCCAAAAAAATCACTATATAAACTGCAATCATTTAATTTAAATAAGGTATCCATTTTGCCATTAAAAACAGCTTTCAAATATACATGACGTATGAACTACTTTTTTACTTTAAATATTACAAAAAAAAATCCTTCTGTTTCCAGAAGGATTTTTCAATTCAGTTATTTTAAAAGCCACATGGTTAGGTTCACATCATCGCTGCCACCATATTGGCTGGCCACCGCAGCAGATAGATTTGCCGAATTATAACTCAGCTCATTTGATGGATAAAGCCACCTTAGCGGAAAATTACTTGAAGGTGAATTTAAATTTGTTGACGAATTAAGTTTGAATACCGGATAACCTGTTCTTCTGTTTTCGAACCATGCCTGGTATTTGCTGCCCTGTAAAAAGCTGGCAAGGTACTTCTGTGTAATCACCTGCGCAATTTGCTGTTCGGTGGTGCCGGTTAAGGCAACCGTAGCCGGAAAAGCAGCAATATAAGCAGCATCCATCTTCATATTATGGTTGTAATCAGAAAGATCGGGTGTGTACTGCGCTATAAATTTCATCGAATTGGTGATTCCGTTTGCGTAATAGGTTTGTGCATCGATACCGGTTATCCAGCCGCGGATGGTAGCTTCGGCAAGGATAAACTGTAAATCCCAATAGTTAAAAACACCTACCGGTTCTGCATTAACCAGGTTTACGTACCTGAGGTTAATATCGGTATAATCTTTATTTACCCTCCTGGTCTGTAAACTTGAAAAAGAATCAGAAGGCTCTACACTTGGATAAGCAGCAATATCGGATTGTGAAACACCCGCATTAATTTTAACCTGGGAAGGTTTGGCATAATAAAATAACCTTCTATCGTTTGTTGCTTTTAACGGTTCGAGCAATACGTTGGTTAACATGGTATAATTCGATTTTACGAATGAATTACCCGAACCTGCCGGAACATCACTCCAAGGGTAATTCTGACCAGCCGTAGCATTGTAAGCCAAAGCAAAATTGTCATTATAATCCCTCATTAACGGACTGTTGGCCACGATATCTTTAAAACGATCGATCACTTTTAAATCGGCATCACCTGTTTTTTTGTAAAGATTGATCAGTACATGCAGTTCAAAACTATTGGTTAACCTTCTCCATTTATCGGTACTCCCTGCAAAAATGGGATCGCCTTCAAAGTTAGCGCCTGTAGCAAATAAAGCATTTGCCTGATCAAGTTCGTTTAAAATACCTATAAATACATTTTTCTGGGTATCATATTTAGGCTGTAAAATGGCATCCGATTCTCCTTTAACGGCATCAGTATAAGGAATATCGCCAACCTGCATGGTTGTCATAAAAAATTGCCAGGCCCTGATAAAATGGCCCAATGCCTGATAGGACTTTTTAAGTCCATCGCTGGTGGCGTAATTTTCCATAGGTGCAATGTTGCGCAACAGGCTTATCCTGCCAAAATCGGCACGGCTGATTTTATTGTATTGGAAGTTCTCCTGCCCCTCACCCCAGGTAAGGAATTTACCCAGTAAGAATGGTTGCATAAAAGACTTTGTAGAACTGATGTCGCTCCTGGTGATGTTCAATATCATATTTGTGGCCAACATGGCCGAATTTACCTGCGTAGTAGTGTTCGGATCGGTATTAATATCGTCGAACTTATTACAGCCATTACTGATCAATGCCAAAGCAGGCAATAACAGGGTATATTTTAAAAATTTACTTTTCATAAAATTTTCTTAAAAATCAATAAATAACTAGAAACCTACTTTTACGTTAAAGCCTACCATGCGCATTGATGGCGAATTTAAATTTTCGGTATCAACATCTGGATCGGAATATTTGAAATTGGTCCACATAAACAGGTTCTGACCGGTTAAAGAGAAAGAAGCGTTCTTTAAACCTAAACTGCTTGCCGTTTTTGAGGGTAAACGGTAACCTATCGAAACCTCGCGCAGTTTTACGAAAGATTCGTTCTGAACCCTTTTATCGCCACCCCTGTACCATTGTGCATAATCCTGATACCCAACAGGCACATCATTTACGGCATATTTACGGGTATCGCTGGTAATCTGTCCGTATTTATCATAAGTAACCGTGCCCGACACCACTTTAACACCCTGACTGATGTAATTATTCTGTCCCAAAACCACCTGGTTGTAACGGTAAATATTATCAGTTTCGGGGGCGGTACCAGAATCGAACATTTTATCATAAACATAGTTATACATCAAACCTCCGATACGTCCGTCGATATTCAATCCTAACGACCAGTTTTTATAACTGAAATTATTGATAAAACCAAAACTGAAATCGGGCTCGCCGTAACCTAATTTTTTCACATAATCGCTCCAAACAGGAAGCCCGCTTTCGTTGATTACATTTCCCTGAGGATCTTTAAGCCAATAGTTATCGGTATAGGTATCTAATCTTTCGCCTTTTTTAACCCATAAATTATCGGCGGAATAAACCGGATCGAGATTTACATAATAGCGGTGCTGGTTAGACCAGTTAAGGGTGGTGTACCATTCGAAATCTTTGTTTTTGATCACAGAACCGTCAACGGTAATTTCAATTCCCCTCCTTTCAAAAGTTTCCTGGGTGTTTATAATAGCCATTGAAAAACCTGAAGTATTTGGTAAATATGCCGTATTCCCGTTCTGCTTCAGGTCGGTTTGCCTGTTGTAATAGTATTTATTAAAATAAGCAACATCGAAATGTAATCGCTTTTTAAATAAATATCCAGCCGCTCCGATCTCATATGTTCTGGTAGAACTTGGAAGTAAACCTTGTCCGATAAGATAATTCGGATAACTTGCAGAATTTAAGCTGTTCCAGGCAGCAGTAGTTGTGTTATAGGCTTTATTAATGGCAAACGGATCGAATGCGGTTTTAAATACGGCCCAAGATCCACGTACTTTGAACATATCAATCACTTTTGGAAGCTTTACCAACTCGGAAATCACGATACTCGAACCGATGGATGGATAAAAATAAGAACGCGATTCTTTAGGTTGAGCCGAATTCCAGTCATTTCTGCCGGTAAAATCTACAAAAAATGCATCGTTATACCCTAAAGATGCCCTTGTATACAAACTATTGATCTGACGTGTACCATAGCCCTGCGAAACTGTTGGTGCTTCTACCGAGCCTGCAAGCGAATAAAAAGTCGGCGAAATCAATCCGTTTTTGGTTGTTCCGCTTAAAGATTCGTCAACATAATAATAAACAGTTCCACCGGCCAAAGCATCGATCGAAAATTTGTTCAGTTTCTTTTTATAACTTAAAATTACGTCATCGTTGGTGCTAAAACCCCTTGCATCCTGTATCGAATACATTCCTTTTGCGTTCCAGCCACTACCATTAACAGCGCCGCCCCTGGTAGAAAATATATTTGCGGTTGGGTTACGGAAGGTTGTTTTATTGTTATAGTTATCGTAACCTAAACGTACCAATAAGTTAAAATCATCATTGATTTTATAGTTAGCGGTAACGTTCGCATTTACGGTATTGTTCTGTATGCCATTTAATTTCTCGTTGGCGATTAGATAAGGGTTATCATACCAGTTGGTGTACATCCAGTTCTGTGTTTTGTAAGGTACTTTCCAATAATCCTTGTAATCACGGATATCGTATTCAGTACCCGTCCACATGATTAACTGATAAAGGTAACCCTGGTTGTTATAACCACCGCCCCAGATCTGATCGGCCCAACGGCGGCTAACGCCCATATGGCCTTCCAATTTAAACTTATCGCTCAGTTTCATCTCGCCCGACATGGTCAAGTTTACCATATTCAGGTTTTGGTTCGGAAACTGGCCTTTGTTATAGATATCGTTTAAACCGATCCTAAAACTTCCGTTTTCGCCTGACTGGGCAATGCTTAAATTGTTGTTTAAGATAATCCCTGTCGACATGAAATTCTTTAGGTTATCTTTACCTTTCGATGTAAGGAGCATATTATCTTCGAACTGTTTGGTAACCGGATTCCAGTCCCTAGCTGTTTTGCCAGCATCAAGCTTTGGGCCCCACACATAATCGTTATCGATTACACCATTTTGACCACGTCCATACGAACTCTGTACTTCTGGTATGGCAAGATAACCCAGTGAAGCCATGGTATTACTGTTTACATCAATAGAAAGCCCCTTACCTGCTGCACCTTTTTTGGTGGTAATTAAAAGCACACCGCCAGATGCCCTCGAACCATATAAAGAAGAAGCCGTTGGACCTTTAAGAATGTCCATACTCTCTATATCATCTGTAGGGATATCCCTCAGCGTAAGATTACCATAAGGTACTCCATCTACCACAAGCAAAGCACTTTCGCCACGTAGTTCTACCGTTGGACGGGCATTGAATTCAGTCGAATTTTTGATGACCAAACCAGAAACCCTGCCTGTTAATGAGGTCGCGATATCAACTCCTTTTACGGTCTGCAGATCTTTACCCGCAACTTTTTGCACGGCATAACCCAACGATTTTTCCGAACGTTTAATACCCAATGCAGTTACCACTACATCTGTTAATTCGGTTGGAACCGGCTGTAATGCAATATTATAATCCCTGTTGCTATCGATGATAATTTCGCGCGCATTATAACCGATAAAAGAAACGACCAAAGTAGCACCAACATTGGCATTTATGGAAAATGAACCATTGGCATCGGTGGTAGCACCCACTTTTGTTCCTTTAACCGTTACACTTGCTCCGACAATGGGCTGGCCATTTTCATCTACCACTTTTCCGCGGATGGTTTCAAAAAATAACTCAGGGGCAGTTTCCGTATGCTTTTTGAGCACAATGGTTTTATCGAAAATTTTATAGATCAATGGCTGATCTTTAAAACAAAGATTTAGCACCTGTTCGATAGGTGCATTTTTAACATCGATACTCACCTTTTGGGCGTTCTGAAGTTCGAGGTTATCATATAGAAAAACATATTTACTCTGTTTCTCAATCGACCTGAATATAACATCCATCGAAGCGTTTTTCTGTTTCAATGTAATGTTCTGGCTATAAACTCCTGCGCTTACCTGGCAAAGGCCTGCCAATAAAAATATTGCTGTTAGCTTCATCACCAATATCATTTGGTTTGATTTGCACCGCATTTTAAATACGGCGTTTAATAGGGTAAAAAAATTCATAAAACTGAATCTGGGTTTTAAACATTATAGCTTAGATAAATATTGTTTCCTGTTGCGGATCTATCGGCACAGGTTTTTAATTCCTCAAATACCGGCCTAAAGTGGTACGAACACTTATGGCTCTTTTTCAGGAATTTTTAATTGGAATGGCCTTTAGTAATACTTTTTCATATTTTAATCTTTTTATAGTTTGTGTTTGGTTATTTTATCTAGGATTTACAGTGATCTCATTGTGTTCTACCGAGCAGTGGATACCTGTATAAGAAAGCATCTCGATCAGCTTGGCAACATTTACGCTCCGCGGTATTTTTCCGGTATATTGTTTTGCTGGTATGGTACCGTTGTAGTTAACGGTTGTATTGTACCAGCGCGAAACCTGGCGCATTACCGATTGAAGATCTGATTTTTCGAACTGGAAGTATCCATTTGTCCAGCCGATTACGGCCTCCAGATCATCAATTTCCCTTATTTTGATAGCACCACTTTTTCCGCCGATATTGGCCTGCTGGCCTGGGGTTAGCAGTACTTTCTGGTTACCTGTTTTCATTTCAATGCTTCCCTCCAGCAATGTAGTGCGCTGGTATTCTTCATCATCATAGGTATTTACATTAAAATGTGTACCTAAAACTTTTATATCCGATTGATCGGTATGTACAATAAATGGTTTTGCTTTATTTTTGCTTACTTCAAAATAAACCTCACCTGTAACCTCAACCTTACGTTCATTACCGGCAAAAGCAGCAGGGAATTTAACCGAAGAAGCTGCATTTAGCCACACTTCGGTTCCATCGGCCAAAATTAAATGATACTGCCCGCCCCTTGGTGTACTTACCGTATTCATGGCTGTTGCACTGGCATTCGGATCGCCAACGAAACGGTAAAGCAGCTCTCCACTTTTTGTTTTTATGATCTTCACACCGGATTGATCGGCAATCTGGCCATCGGCCGTTTTATTCAGAACCACTTTCGATCCGTCGGCCAAAGAGAGTATCGCATTATCGCCACCCGGTATTATTTCTGTTTTATTTACTTTAGAAATAATCACTGGAACATTGGATTCTGTTTGTTTTAAATACAAGTACAAACCAGCAGAAAGTGTGATTAAAACAATTGCTGCCCTAAAAAACCATGCAGAAAAAAGTTTTATCTGTTTTGGTTTTTTCACATTAGCATGTGCTTTAATCCTGGATTGAATATTACTGAAAGATTGGCTCTTAATTTCAGTCTCACTAAATTCTGATGGCTGTAACTCTTCACCGTTTACATGCTCATACCATTCCTCTATCAGTTTTTTTTCCTGAGGACTGGCGGTTTGATCGTTGTACTTTTTGAGTAAATATTTGATTTCTTCTGTATTCAAAATACCTGCTTTTATAGGGTTATACGGTTACCTGGTAAAAAGTACCATGCGAAAATTATTTTTTTTTTTGAGTTTCCCATCGAAATCGTCAGGCTGTCCCAATTTTACTTCGGGATCAGCATCTTTCCAGCAAAATAGACCCTGAAATGAATTCAGGGTGACGACTTTAGGTATAGAAAGGGGAATTATAAATGTTTGGCGATAAATAGCGTAAGCATTATCAATGAAGAATCGTAAGCTGTAACCCTTGTACGCAAACGCTGGTAAGCCATTTGAAGCTGGTTTTTCACCGTCTGTTCCGATAGTGATAAATCTTCGGCTATCTGTTTTATCGAGAGATCATCTTCTCTTTTAAGCAGGTAGATTTCCTGCATACGCAATGGCATACGGGCTATTTCGGCATCAATAACTGCTTTAAGTTCTTTTTCGAGAATACTGTTCTGCGAATGCAGATCAGAAGGTACCACATCGGTTACAACACTTACCGCATACCTTAAACGCACTTCATCCTTTTCATATAGCTTTAATATTTTATTACGGAGAATGGCAAAAAGATAAGCCAGTACACTACCCTCGGCATCTAAAAGTTCCAGTTTATCCCAAAGCCCTACAAATACATCCTGTACCAAATCCTGCGCAATATCCCTACAGTGAACTTTTTTATAGGCCTGTTTATAAAGCGTATCCCAATAAGCATCAAAAACAAGCTTAAAGGCTTTGTCTTTATCCAGCTTTACCAAAAGAAAAAAATTACTTTCTAATTCTCCGTACATACGCAATTTGGAAACGACTAATAAGTTTTAAAAAAGGTGCAAATAAAATGCATTAATATTAACCTTATATTAAGTTATCTATATCGGTTGGTTAACTAAAAAAAGCCGCTTTTGGTTATAAGGATTTCGGTTGGTGTACGGATGGGGATTGCGTAATGAATTTCGACTTTTATCTGTAAGCTTTCAATAAATTATCTATTTGGTTAAAAAAACGCTCCAAATTCTAAATTCCAGCTATTTATAAGTACAATTAGATCAGTAAATGCACTATTTAAAACAACTAAATTTATATCTTTGATACGGGTTAAACATATAGCTTAGATAACTTATTGTTTCCTGCATGCAGGAAAAACCCATTTAACGGGAAGTGGTACGAACACTTCTCGTTTTTTGTTTTAAAAACCCCTCAATGTGAGGGGAATTTTTGTTAATCATGGGGGTGTCCTTTTATAAATGCCTGATTATTTTTTTAAACCCAGGTTTATTTTTAACCTTCAGGAATTGTTTTCTATCGATAAATTTGCTATTATTAATTTTCAGAATCTGGTATCGTTTTATGTCCCGAATGTATTGATATTTATAGGCCGGAGAAAAGAAATGCAGAAAAAAAATAACGCAAACGTTTGATTAATTTTGTAATGGTACAAGTTGAAGAAATTTAATGTAGTTTAGCAATTAGAATGCAATCGAAACCAACAACCATAAAAGAAATCGCCAGAATTTTAAACATTTCTCCTTCAAGTGTTTCAAGGGGGCTGCACGATCATCCCAGTATTGGCGCGGTAACCAGGGAGAAAATAAAACAGCTGGCAAAGTCTCTAAACTATGAGCCAAATAATGCTGCAATCCTTTTCCAGAAAGGAAAAACGTATACCATTGGCGTTATTCTACCTGAACTATCAGAACATTTTTTCTCCATAGCCATTTCGGCCATTGAGGATGAGGCAATCAAAAAGAACTACACGGTTATTTTTGCGCAATCGCACGATAATTATGAGCAGGAAGTTAAACTCGTTGAAAAAATGAAAAATCAGCGTGTTGATGGTTTATTGGTATCGATCAGTAAAGACACTTCCAAATTCGACCATTTTGAGAAACTGAATTCTTTTAACATTCCGGTTGTATTCTTTGATCGTATACCGCCTTTTAAAAATGTGCATTATGTTGCCTGTAGCTTAGAAAGTGCCACGATTAAAGCGGTTAATTACCTGTTAAAAAAAGGACACAGGAGCATTGGCATGATCAATGGACCAAATACACTTTATGCAAGCGAGGAGCGCAAGGATGGTTATATGCAGGCGATTACTTTTAACCGCTTAAAATTCGATCCATCGTTGGTGGTAAACTGCGATTTAACCGAACAGGGCACCATCGAAGCGGCCAATCAATTTTTGAACCATAAAAGAAAACCGACAGCTATTGTTGCCTTTAACGATTATGTTGCACTTTTTCTGATCAAATATTTCAAAAAACTCAATGTAATCAACGATTTTGATGTGGTGAGTTATGCCAACCTGCCGATTATCAGCTATCTGGATAATTCGCCGGTGGCTTCGGTAGAGCAATATCCTTATTTACAAGGACAGAAAGCTGCAAATATATTGTTAGACCTGATCCACAGTCCAAATTCGGAAAACCAGGCTTATTACAATACTATAGTAGAATCAGACCTGATTGTAAATGAGGTGAAAGAGTAAAACAAACGTTTGCGCTAAGTTTTTAATTTTTATTTAAGCTTCCGGGTAAAATGTTGTACTTCTTTTTAAAGGCTGCAATAAAATGCTGTGCATTTTTGTATCCCACCAGAAAAGCCACTTCGTTTACAGTCCTTTTTTCTTCTGACAGAAAGTAATGTGCCTTTTCCATTCTGATTTTATAGAGATAACCAAAAACCGTATGTCCGGTTAACTCTTTAAAGCCTTTTTTCAGTTTGTAATCGTTAATTCCTGCTTTACGCGAAAGTTCGATTAGTGAATTTGGCTTTTGTAGGTCTTGTTCTACTAACTGTTTAGCAAGCATAATTTTATTGATATCCTCCTGCTTAAAAGTAAGCACCTGCTTTTCTTCGCTCTGGTTGAGGTACACAATAATCAGCTCAAATATCCTGGCTTCCAAAAACAGGCGTTTCGCCCTCCCCTCGTGCCTATCGTTGATAATATGTTGTAATATCAGATTGGTTTCGGGTTTGATCGATTGTATTGTATAAGGAGTATTGGAAATAACATTTCCGGCAATCTGCTTAAAATAAGCTTCTGTAAGTTGTACATAAAGCAACTGCGAAGTTTCGTTTACCCTGAATTTTAAGCAATCGATACTTCCCAAATTAAGATCCTGTTCACTCTGTCGCAAAGGAGAATAATCCTGATTTTCCAAACTATACTCAATAGCTCCGTCCAAGCAGAATAAAAATCCGGTTTGCGCTTGCGAACACTCCAATAAAAAGACCTCAGGAGCAGTGGGATCAATATCAATTAAAACAATATGGATCCCTTTAAACCATTTTTCATCCAGTTGTAATGAAGCAGTTTCACTTTTCCATTGCACAACTGTTTCACCAACAGCGATATCGCTGTCGAAATTATCGGGATAGGTATTGCGGGAAATCAGCTTTCCACCTGCGGAGCATTTAAATTCCATATTGATTTAATCCGTTTCACGGTATTAATTATCCGTTCTGCGTTATCTGTTTTTGATGATTATGTACAAATTTGCACAATTATTTATAATTAGTCTAAATAAATGAGAATATATTTATCAATTGCCTTATCGCTTTGCGGATTTGTTACTGTGGCTCAGGAAATTAAAGTTGATACCACTAAGGCAAATGATTTGAGAGATGTAGTGGTTACGGGTCAGTACGGACCACAAACTTTAAGAAACTCTGTTTACAACATCAGAACCATTACTGCTGAACGGATAAAATTAAGGGCGGCCACCAATGTGCAGCAGATTTTGAATACCGAACTGGGCTTCCGTTTCAGCAACGATTTAACTTTGGGTACCACCGATGTTTCTTTAATGGGCATGACAGGCAGAAACATCAAGATTTTGCTTGATGGTGTGCCTATGGTAGACCGATCGGATGCGAGGGAAAGTTTAAACCAGATCGACATCAATACCATTGATCGTATCGAAATTGTTGAAGGACCAATGTCGGTAGTTTATGGTACCGATGCTTTGGCTGGTGTAATCAATATCATCACCAAACGCGGTAACGGAAAATCGCTGTTAAACTTATCGGCAAGGGTACAGGAAGAAACGGCGGGTAACGAATACGAAGCTTTATCAGGCAAGGGTAACCACATCCAGAATATCAGTGGTAATTGGAAAAACAATAACTGGAGCGTACTGGCCGGTTTTACGCACAACGATTTTGGTGGCTGGAACCTGGCTTCGAAAACGGCTACCATTGCCGAGGTTAGTGCCGTACCTAACCGCTGGAAACCCAAAGAACAATACATGGGCAATACCAAAATCGCTTATAGGAATGATAATTTTAGCATTTGGTACCGTTTGGATGGGCTAAAAGAAGATATTGATGTACGTTACGGCTTAAACCCGAATACCTATAAAGGCCTTTTACAAACCTATACCACCCACAGGTATACGCAGCAGTTACAATCTGAATATAAAATCAGTAATAATTTTCAATTATCTGCTATCGCCGGCTTTACTAAGCTTGATCGGGCAACAAAAACCGTTATCCACGATTTTACCAATAATACAGAAGAATTATCAACTGGTGCCGGCGAACAGGATATTGCGAAGTTTAATTCAACGATTTTTAGGGCAACAGCTGTTTACATGCTCAATAAATCGGTATCGTTTCAACCGGGCATAGAATATAACCGTGATGCAGCCAGTGGACAAAGAATAAATGGTTCGCCTGTAATTAACGATTATGCTGCATTTATTTCGTCAGAAATTAAGTTTGGCAATGGGATCAATATCCGCCCGGGCTTAAGGTTTATCAAAAACTCCATTTACGATGCCCCTCCGGTAATCCCATCGTTAAATACCAAATTTACTTTAACCAAAAACCTCGATCTGCGTTTGGCTTATGCAAGGGGTTTCCGTTCTCCGGCATTAAGGGAACTTTATTACGATTTTGTTGATGCCAGTCATAATATTTTGGGCAATCCTAATTTAAAAGCAGAAGAATCGAACAGTTTTAATGGCTCATTGGCCTGGGCAGGCGTACAGGTCAGGGATTTTCAGTTCCGTTCTACCCTATCGGGATTTTACAATGAGTTTAAAAACAGGATCGAATTTGGTTTCGATTCCACAAACCCAACCATCACTACGCTGATCAATATTTCTAAATACAAAACAACCGGTGGTACATTGGAAAATACATTGATCTTTAAAAACCTTCAGGCTACACTTGGGGTATCGTATATCGGAAGATATAACGATTTAAGTGAAAACGATAACCTGCAAACACCCGAATTTGCATGGGCCACAGAAGTAAACTCGAACATTACCTACACGTTTACCAAACTGAATGGAAGCATCAGCCTGTTTTATAAATATACAGGCAGTTTACCAAGCTACCAGTTAGGTAGCAATAACACAACGGCCACACTCGTAAGAGTTGGCGATTTCCATACGGCAGATTTAATGCTGAACAAAAACCTGTTTCGCTCTTTAACCATTAATGCGGGTGTTAAAAACCTGTTTAATGTAACACAATTAACCAATAGCTCAACAGCTACAGGCGGGGCACACAGTACTGGAGGGGCAGCAGTGCCATACAGCTACGGACGCTCCTATGTACTGGGCTTAACTTACAACTGGGATAAACTATAATATTAAAACAACATAATTACAATAAACATGAACAAATTTAACTCAATCATCGCTATTGCCCTTGTAGCGGTAAGTTTTACAGCCTGTAAAAAAGATTCGGATGAACCTATTGTGGTTGTTCCACCATCAGACGGTAGCACTTTAACACTTAATGGTTTAATCGGTGCGGAAACTGGAAGTGCAGCAGGAAACAGTGTATATGTTGATTTTAGTAAAGATAAACAAACAGCTGTAGCAAGAGCATCGTGGGATTTGGGCTTCTATAGCGGAGCCGATTTTAGAGTCGTTTTAAACAATGCAACAAGCGCTGGCGCAAAAGTAATTACTACAGCAAATGCAAGTCTTTCAACCGTGGGTGAAGCTGATACCTTAGGTTTAACTCTTGCTGTAAGTCAGGCAAATCCACTACCTGCACACTTTGCTTTCTTTGATGCAATTGATGGTAATCTTTCTAACACGGTAATTCCTGCTGTTTCAGCTACGGCTTCAGATAATAAAATAATTATTTTAAACCGCGGTACAGGTGGTGGTATTGCGTCAAAATCATGGATCAAACTTAAAGTAACCAGAAATTCTTCTGGAGGTTATACTTTACAATACGGAAAAGTAAAAGAAACAACCAATTTTACGACTGTTGACATTCCAAAAGACGGAAACTTTAATTTCAAATTTGTATCACTTAATAACGGTGCTGTTGTAAGCGTGGAACCAGAAAAAGCAAACTGGGATCTGGTATGGACATATTCTGTTTATCAGACAACCTTTGGTAGCGATCTTGTTCCATATAATTTTTCTGATTTAGTATTCATTAACAAACTTGCCGGTGTTACCGCAGCTGTAGTTTCTACCAATACAAAATCTTACGCGGCCTTTGCCGAAGCTGATTTATCAGGTATAACATTTTCTTCTGCACGGGACGTAATCGGTTCTAATTGGAGACTTACACAGCCTGTTACAACTAATGGTGTTACTACTCCAATAGGCGTTAAGGCAGATACTTTCTTTCTGGTTAAAGATGCATCAGGTAATATATACAAGCTTAAATTTAACAGCTTTATCTCTAACGATGGCGGTACACGTGGTAAACCGGTTATCGAATATAAATTGGTTAAAAAAGGATAAAAATGAAAATAAGTTAAATAATAAATAATCTATCTATGAAATCTAAATTAAAATTACCCAAGTTAAAAATTGGGGCTGCTGTTTTATTAATCAGCATGGCTTTTGCAGGGTGCAAAAAGGATGAAACCAAAATTGAACCTGTCTCTCAGACAACAAAAATATCTGAGGCTGAATTCACAAAACTTCTTAAATACCTCTCTATTTCTACGGGTGCACCAAATGATCAAATCGTATTTGATGAAAAAAAGGAAGAATTTGTGGTTTACGGATGGTTTCACAAAAGTTTAGCTGATGCACGATTGGAGCATGACAGATCTAATGAATACATAGCTACTTATGAAAAATAATATGAAAAAACAGCTCTTTATTTTTTTAGCTTTCATAGTGTTAGCTTTGACATCAAATGCACAAGTAACTTTACAAACGTTTCAAATTGGACAGAACTACTTACAAAACAGTACTACGCTTAAAGTACCAAACACCTCGGTTGCCACTCCATTTAAATTCGTAATTATTACTACCAGGGGTGTATCTTCCTCCGGGGGGTATGTTTCGGGCAATTGTAAGATTTCCTTATATTATACTGAGAACCAAAGTGCAGATTCTAACATTCCAGATGACCCTTCTTCTATACTACTTAAAACAGTAAATGTTACATCTTCAGATTACAAGAAAGACCAAGCTACATTAGAAGATATTGATGCCTCATTGCCACCTAATAAGCAAAATGGTAAGCTGGTGGTTAAATTTGAATTTTTAGATAATCAAAATATTAATCGAATAAGCTATTCTACAACGCGATATGGAATATATGTAGTGCCGCCACCAGTTAATTATACTATTACAAATAATCTTATTAGTCTTTATAACAATGAGGTAAATCATTTAGGCATTGCCGGTACAACGCCAATAATTAGTCCACAAGCATATTATTCTATTTCTTATCAAAGAAAAAATGCTAATGGAATTTTTGAAACTGTTGAGTCAAACGGATTTATAATTTCAGGAGAAGAGGTAGATGGTACATTAATAAATGGCTTAATTTCTGATGGCGGCACATATAGAAGAGTTATAACTATTATAGCTTCAGGATTAAAAAATTACAGTAACGAAATTATTGTTCCCCCTACTCCGGTAGCAGGTCAAAATGCTTTCACAGTGACAAAAACGGAAATATTTGACAATAACGGACATCTAAAAGGAAATAATATAAAAATAATCCTTGATCACCAAGATCCGAATATTAGATTCTCTGTATTGCTTTTTGGTTCAGTAGATCCATATTACATACCTGTTAATAAAGATTATGAGATTTTCGTTCCATATTTTGAAGATATTGGTTCTATTTATATTTCTGGCAATAATGGAAACAATTTATTGGTAATACCTACTTGGAAATAATTCTACCTGAATCTCAATGATAGTAACTTAAAAAATATGTTTTGTTAGTTGGATAAGAGCTCTCCGCGATGGGGAGCTTTATCTTTTTAGGGGCTTTTGTACGCAGCAAACCTACGAGGTTTGATGGGCCTGAAACCAGGTAGACTCCGTAAGTCTGGCGAAGATAGATCTCTTCGCTATGCTCCGGTCGAGATGACGATCGCTTTATAGCCAAAAAGACCCTGAAATAAATTCAGGGTGACGTTTAGGAAGGCCTCCGAGGTCTCGCCATGGTACTTCCCTTTTAAAGACCTCATAGGTTATAAGCATATTGCCAATAAACCTATGAGGTCTCATTACATTTGCTATAAACGCAAAAAGGGCCCTGGCATACCAGAACCCTTTTTGTTTCTACTCGCGAAATATTATTTTCCAGAGTTTTTCTTGTCAGTTACTTCTGCACGGATTTCTTGTGCTAAAACTTTAAGATCTTGCATTGCTTTACGCACACGAGTACCAGCAGCTGCATTGCCAGCATTATAAAATTTTTCTACATCTGCTTCAATAGCAGCAACAGCAGCTTTAACTTTTGAGAATTTTTCCATCGCTAATTGATGTTTTTAAGGTTTAAAAAATTTATTTTTTTCAATAATACATATTTACCTTGAATTAACAACAGAAAGCAAATATTTATTTGCAATAAGTTTTGCACATTTTCACAATCAAAAAAATGCCCTGGCACTTATTGCAGCCCCATTTTTTACAATTCAAAGATAAAATGTTCTTACTTATCAGAGTTGCTTCGACAGCCTGATCAGGTTATTGAAGGTTTGGTTTGCGCTGTTTATGCAGCGTTCGTAATCAGCCTCGGTAACGCGCTCATTTAACACCGAAACAAACTTTTTCCATTTTGTACTTAGATCTTCGCCGTAAACACCATAATAATTTAAGCCACCTTCGTGTTCTTTAAAATTCGGGTTGGCCAGAATATGCCGTTTAATCACGTTTCCACCCAATGTTGCACCTTCCAATACATATAAAGCACCCAAAACCTCGGCTGTATTTTTTTGTGGAATGAACAATTCAAAATCCAGACCGGGCAAAGTCAAACTATCAATTCCCCAGTAGTTTAAATCTTTTTCCAATGCCGAAAGTTTTAACCTGCTGTTCATTTCGAGCTCGGCAGCAATATCGGCATCGAGCATATTGGCCAGTTTATTTTCTGATTTCTGGTGGATGATATAATTAACGGTTAATAGTTTTTTGTATTGATCGATGCTTAACGAATTGTTCATAATTTCGTTTACAAACATCAGGTTTTCGAGTGCTTTATGGTTTTCGGCAGTTTCTGTTCTCAATAAATTGGCAATCATATCGGGATTATTTATTTTTTAATTTGATCTTAAAAAGAAAAGATCCGGATGTAATACCCGAATCTTTCTATAAATGTTTTATAAATTCTAATTTAGCCTTAAATGTTGGTTAAACCAAAAGTCGTGTACGGAATGTACACATTTTACCAGGTTTTCATATCCATCGGGCTTCGTTAGGTAAGCATTAGCCCCAAACTCTATAGATGCCTTCACATCATCTGGATTATCAGAGGTGGAAAATAAAATTACAGGAATAGTTTTCAGATAAGGAATATCCCTGATAAACTTCAGCAGATCCAATCCTGATAAACCTGGCAGGTTTAAATCAAGCAGAATTAATTTAGGTTTTGTTTTAGTATCGGCAAAATCCTGCAATTTCTGTAAGGCTTCTGCCCCATCTTCAACAATGGTCAAATTTAGTGTGTCTTTTACTTCCTGTACGGCACTTTGCATAAAAAATGCATAGTCCATATCGTCTTCCACGTAAAATATATCTGGCGTTTTCATTTTATCTGTTTTTAAAAGCTACATAAAAGGTAGAGCCCACGTTTAACTTACTCTCGAACCAAACCCTTCCGTCGTGTTTTTCTACAACCCTTTTTACAATAGCCAATCCTACTCCCGTCCCCTCAATATCCTTCACATTATCCATGCGTTTGAACAGTTCAAACACCCTGTCGTAATACCGGTTATCAATTCCTATACCGTTATCCTTTATAGCATAAACAATTTCTCCCCCATCTATATACGCTGAAACTTCTATTTTGGGTTTTTCAGCCATCAGGGAGTATTTTACTGCATTCCCGATCAGGTTGGTAAAAACCTGGGTAATCATGGTTTTATCACCTTTCAAATTGGGCAATTGCCCTAAAATCAGTTCGGAATTGTCTGCTTTAAAAGCCGTCCAAATTTCATTTTTAATTTCCTTTAGTAAAGAATCCATTTCTACCGTTTCAAAAACAATATCCGAACGGCCAACGCGGGCAAGGTTAAGAATTTCTTTGATGAGGAAATTCATTTTATCGGCCCCGTTCAAAATCCTGTCCAACATTTTTCTACCGCCCTCATCAATACTTTTGTTTTTCAGCAGTAGCTCAGTATAGGTTTTAATAGAGGTTAAAGGTGTTCTTAAATCGTGCGAGATGGTATAACTAAAAGTATCGAGTTCTTCGTAAGCGGCCTGCAATTTCTCATTCAGCTGCCTGATTTCGTTGGCTTTTTTATTGATATCGGTAATAATGATCTCACGGATCCTTAAAACTGAAGAAATTTCTTCGGCAAACCATTTTTCGGAAGTATTGTTTACCACCTGCGACCAAATTTCGAAAGATTTTCTTGGAGAAAGGCTCAATAAACCATTTTCGGATGGTGTTGCGGGTTTTTCAGGATTTCCTGCCCAGTTTACATTGCTAATCATTTCGGGCTTAAACCAGATGATCATTTCACCCAGTTCCTTATTTAAGGTACAGGCCAATATCCCCGATGCAATAGCCTTGTATTTTTTTGCTGGCAAGTGGATTTCGGGCAAACGGTGGGTATAATAAATCGATTCGTCACTGGTATCCCTTAACCAATTGGTAAGCTCCCATATTTCATCATCGGTTGGAACACTGCCCAGTGTTTTGAGTTCGTTCTCAAAAATAATGGCAACACCCGATGCTTTGGTTACATCTAAAATACTTGTTTTATGCGTGGTTATCGCTTCAACCAGGTACTTATCACGACCTAAATGTTCGGTAAGTACACGGGCTGTATCCTTAAATTTCGCAATAACTTCTGCATCTTCTTCGTCCTGCCTGTATTCTAGGGCCGATGAAAGAATCTGTCCGATTAATTTGGAACCTTCCCTGGCTTTATAATCAATAAACTTTGGACTATAGTTGTGGCAGGCAATCAGCCCCCATAATTCGCCATGCGAAATCAGTGAAATACTAAAACTCGAATGCACACCCATATTTTTCAGGTATTGGATGTGGATGGGCGATACAGCACGTAATCCACCATTGGTTAAATCAAGCGGTTGGTCTTCTTTAAAGGTAACAATTGGCGAATCGCTGGTATTTACATCTGCAATTAACCTGGTTAAATTCAGTTTATAAAGTTCCCTTGCCTGTTTCGGGATATCCGATGCGGGATAATGCAGACCAAAAAAAGGTTCAAGATTTTCTTCTTTTTCCTCCGCTACCACCTCGCCATGGCCGTCGTCCAAAAATTTATAGATCATGATCCTGTCGTAATCGATCAGTTTTTTAACTTCGAGTGCAGCTCCGCTCAATAATGCAGAAATGCTTTTACCCTGAAGCATAGATGAAGCCGAACGGCCTATCGAACTCTGGATATCATATTGCAGGGTAACCGGCTCAAATTCGAGCAACCAATCATTATTGGATGATGAAATGATCAGGTAAAAGGGATTGCCGTTAATTTCGAGGGGATGCGGACTAACGGCATCGAAACTTTTACGGATAATACCCAGTTTTAACAGGTCTTCAATATTAAATTCGGGATCCTGTTGTTTGATAAAGTTGTTTAGGATGGAAAGCGGTTTTTCCAATAAATTTTTAGCCTGCTCCTGTAAAAAATCTCCTGTATTTTCGCTGAGATAGGTAATGGAGAGGTTGTTCTTATCAACAGCTATAAGAAAACCATGTGATTGAATTTTGCCCGGTATGTGAATGGGTTCTCTATCACAATTGGTTAGGTCTACAGAAAATTGAGTCATATTATATCTTGAATTGCAAAAATATCAGATTTAATGGATTAACAAATATTAAGCCTTATTTTTAAGAATCTTCTTAATTTGACAAATTAGATTTTTGGATTTGTTTTTTATTATATATTTGTTTCAAATTAATAATCAATCCCTGAGCTTGGCAAAGAAAAACATTTTGGTTATCGAAGATAACCATGCAATCCTAGATGTTATTACCCTTATTTTAGAAAGCGAAGCTTTTAATGTTGATGGACTAAATAAAGGATCTGATTTTATAGATCATGTTCACCAGCTTAAACCGGATGTAATTATCATGGATATCATGCTTCCTGATGCGGATGGCAGGGTTTTATTAAAAGAACTTAAAGATACGCCAACTACACAGCATATTCCTGTTTTAATGATTTCTGCCCGATATAATGCGAGCAATTATGCCATTGATGATATCCTTGCAGATGATTTTATGGCGAAACCTTTTAACATCGATGAGCTGATGGATAAAATCTATGCGCTCTTAAAAAAATAAAATCAATCGGCCATTCCCGGTAATTTTATTCCCCCTTGTTTTAGGTTTTTCATCAGGATTTCCAAAAATGAAAGTTTGGTATCAGTAAAACCATGTGCATTAACCCATAAATTCAAACTGATTTTAAATCCGCTGTCTTCGAGGGATGAAACACCTATCCTTCTTTCGGGCGTTTTAAGGCAATCTTTAAATCCATCAACGGTTTTATTAAAAATTGCCACCACCTGATCGTAGTCAATGCCATAATTGAATTTCATTTCGATATCCAACCTCCGGCTTCCTTCCCTACTGATGTTGATTATCACTTCGTTGGACAATTTACTGTTCGGAATTACGACTGTTCTGTTATCAAAGGTTTTAACAATGGTATAAAAAATCTGTATAGAGGTTACGGTCCCTTCCTGACTTTGTGCAATGATATTATCGCCCACCACAAAAGGTTTTAACAGTAAAATCAATACGCCACTGGCAAAATTCTGCAAAGTACCCGATAGTGCCAAACCCGCAGCAACACCAATACCACCAATTAATACCGTTAAAAAGGTAAGCTGGATGCCTATAATCTGCATTACGGTTAGTACCAGCAAAATACGTAAGGTAATCAGCAATAAACTGGTTAGGAATGGCCTTAATGATGGATTTACATCTTTGCGGTGCATACCGCCCTGTATCCATTTACCCAATAGTTTGATGAGCCACAAACCAAGGATAAGAATGGCTACACCTAAAATCAAGGATGGCCCTTTATCAATGATCCAATTGTAAGCTTTATCATAAAAACGATCGATATTAATGGCATCTGGCTTCATAAAATGGGAATTTTCTTAAAAATTAGGGTTTCTTATGTTTAACGGGAGCATCTTTGGTTACACTTACTTTTTTGGCATCTTTTGCCGAGGTTACTTTGTCGTCTGCACCTTTGGCTTTCGAGTTTTTCGAAGCTGTAGCCTTGCTACTTTCTTCGGGGGTTTTTGAGTTTTTCATCATAAATTCAATTAATCTTCGGTATTTAACCAGGCTTTGGCTTCTTCAAGTTGTTCAGGCTTAAAACCTTTCGATTTCCCAGGCGTTGCAACAGTGAAAACGTCGGTAAACCATTCAACACTTTTTTCGGCACTAACCACAGCAATTTTTTTCCATTTGGTAAAATTCTGTAAACCGGCCTTAATATCCTGAATCCAGGCGCCAGCCGTAAAATTCTTCACATCTGTTTCGAGTACGAGCAGGTACCTGATTTCTTTAAACCTTTGCGCGGTCCGTTTCAGGCCGGTTAATAGTACATCTTTTACATCATCACTGGTTACTTCTCCAGTTGCCCTTACGCCAAAAATATGATCTGGCAGTCCGGTTATTTCTGTTAACATATCTCTTCTATTTTATAGTAGAACACGTTAATTCCTCAAGATGTTTGCTTCTTTTGGTAAATTCTGAAAAGTTGTGAACCAATTAAAACTCTTATCTGATTGATACTGTTATAGAAACGTATTCAATAAACATAAAAATAAACCTATGAAAACCAATTTATTAAAACTTGGCACATTGATATGTGGTGTAACCGTTTTGCTCTCAGCCTGTACGAGTGGCACAAAAACAACAAGTACAACAGATTCGACCATAATCGACTCGACCGCGGCAGCAGGATTGAAACCTGCCGGCCCGGCGCCTGAATGGGGAAAGACGATTAAACCTGAAATGCAAACGGTAATAGAAAAACTGGCTAGCTATGGCGACAAACCCATTGAAACCCTAAGCGCTACCGATGCCCGTAAAAACCATACACCAACCGATGCGGTGATGGATCTGGTGAAACTGAATAATATAAGCATACCAACGCCAAAAGTTGATACGATGGGTAAAGATATTGATGTTAACGGGGCAAAAATCCACTTGCGTGTTTATACTCCTAAAGAAGGCAGTGGGCCTTATCCTTTAATTGTTTATTACCATGGCGGTGGTTTTGTAATTGCCAATCTTGATGTTTATAACGCATCGGCACAGGCCCTGGCCGAACAGGTTGGCGCCATTGTGGTTTCGGTAGCTTACCGTTTGGCGCCCGAAAATAAATTCCCAACCGCGCACAATGATGCTTTTGCAGCATACGAATGGGCCATAAAAAATGCTGTTGACTTAAAAGCCGATCCTGCTAAAATTGCTGTAGTTGGCGAAAGTGCAGGTGGTAATTTAGCGGCCAACGTATCGATTATGGCCAGGGATAAACACATTATGGTTCCGGTGCACCAGGTTTTGGTTTACCCGATAGCACAGACAAACATGGATACCGAATCGTATAAAGCTTACGAAAAAGCAAAACCTTTAAATAAAGCGATGATGGGCTGGTTTACGGAAAAATACCTGAATACCATGATTGAAGCCCAGAACCCAAAAATATCGTTGGTTAATGCCAATTTAAAAGGTTTGCCACCAACAACCATTATTACGGCAGAAATTGATCCCTTACACGATGATGGCGTAATGCTTGCCGATAAATTAAAAGCTGCCAGCGTAAAAGTAGACAGCAAAAATTATGAAGGGGTAACACACGAATTCTTCGGAATGGCCATTGTGGTACCAGAAGCGAAAGCAGCACAGGCTTACGCAGCCGATCAGCTAAAAGCGGCGTTTAGGTAGTGCGAATAAACTGGAGCGGAAACCGCTCCAGTTTATTTTGTTTGGCGTTTGGCGATAAGCGTTTAACATCGTGTCAAAAACTCACACCAAATTCATCTACAATGGTTGTTGCTGGGTTACACAATGAACCATGCCTCCGTTTGCGAATAAATTACGGCAATCGATCCCTACAATCTTTTTATCAGGGTATATTTTTTGAATAATGGCATTTGCAACAGCATCGTTAGGATCATTGTAATTGGGAACCAAAACCCTGTTATTGGCAATATAATAATTGATGTAAGAAGCTTTGCCCAGGTTTTTACCATAAGTTGTAATCACATCTTTTTTTGTAAGCGGCACTTTTATAAACTGATAAGCACTATTGTTTTTTGTTGTAGCTGCATATAAGGTATTAACATCGTTTCGCGGAACCTGCCAATAATCCAGATCTTCTTCGCTCATAGTTATAATTGTTGACGGATTTGCAAATCTTGCGAAACCATCTATATGCATATCTGTAATCTCCAAACCAGCTTTACCTTCGAGCCAGATAAATTTAGTAATGCCCAGATATTTGGTAAAGATCGCTTCTGCCTGCTGCTGGGTCATGCCCGGATTTCTGTTTTTATTTAAAATTGAACTTTTGCAGGCCATTAAAACACCTTTTCCATCTACTTCAACACTTCCTCCTTCATTTATCATTATGGCATCGAGTGCGATTTTCTGGATATGCTGCTCTGCAGCAATTTTTGAAGGTATAACATTACATTTTTCAAAATCTGCTTTTTTACCCCAACCGTTAAAGCCCCAATCTTGGATAAAAAGCTGACCATTTTTATCCTTTACATAGATGGGGCCGCTATCCCTTATCCAAACATCATCTGTAGGGTAAATTTTAAAATCAATATTGTTGAGCGGAACATCGGCAGATTTGAGTAAGGAGATAATACGGCCCTTTTCTGTCTCATCATAGGCGATTAAATGTACCCTTTCGCTCATGGCCAATTCTTTTGTCATCGCTACCCAGGTAGCGTCAAGCCTGTTTCGGTAAGTTACACCATATTGATATTGATGGGGCCATTGCAGCCATGTACCTTCATGCCTGGCAGATTCATCAGGCATAGTATAAACAACATTGGTATCTAAAGGTAACGAAACATCATCTAACTCGCCTTTGCACGACAATAGAACAGCAGGTAATAACATCAGTATAATTCCCATTTTTTTAATAGTTAATATCATTTCAGATCATTTTTTTATGCAGCAAAACTAACTTGCCAAACATTTTGAATGTTGTCCTGAATTGACAATTTTACTTAATTGGCAAAAGTATGGCTGTTAACTGCCCGTCTTCTTGATCTGTATTATCAATGTGCTTTATATATTTTTCGATAATGGGTGTATGCGCAAATTCGAGCCCGCTATCCAAAATCCATCCGGCGTATATTTTTCTATAGGTTTCATCTATAGTTGCATAATTGCCCTTATGCATAAACTGGGCATACTTACCGCCGAATATCGTTTTTGAAGGAAGTTTTACCATTTTGGCAGGTTGAGAAGCACATGCATCGTATCTGCAGCTTAATTCTTCCTTTATTAATGGTTCATCGGCAATTACCCCAAAATAATCGCAATCATAATCTGGAAATATATGTTTTGTGAAACCTTCCCATAAGTATTCGATATCAGCATTTAAATATGGTGTGGAGGTGCTTTCGTAATAAACTTTTAATGGCTTAATGTATATCATTTCGGGTTTCAACCTTTCCTCAGATACCACTGGAACCAGGTTTGTTTTCACAAATAATAGTTCTTTGTTTAATCTGGCCTCTTTAGGCGAGGCGCCAAAATACAGTTTAAATGCTTTTGAAAATGATGCAAGATTTGAAAAACCAACCTGAAGTGCTATCGCCGTGAGGGTATCTTTGGTATAAAGAATAAGCTTGTACGCATTCTCTACTTTAAGCCTTTGCTGGTAAGCTCCGATTGTTTCGCCACAGCTATATTTAAAAATGCGCTGAATATTCCGGTAAGAATAATTTGAAACCTCTTCCAGTTCTTTTATTGAAATGTTCCTATCGTAATTATTTTCAATAAGGTTTAATACATTATAAATGCAGTACAGATTCACGAATTGATTGTTTTTATTATTCCAACGAAACAATTTAACAAAAAACAACCAAAAAATAAATTATGCCCCTTTCTTCGATCCCAAGCTCTGCATCAACTGGTCGTAAAGATCATCGCTAGATGCTTTTTGAGGTTTCATTTTTTTAACCGTAGCCCGTTTACCTTTGGCTTTTGCACGGATTATTTTTAATAGTTCGTTACTATAATCATCCTTAAATGCACTCAGATCAAATTTCGAACTGTATTGTTTAATCAGCGCCAAACCCACATCCATTTCTTTTTTGGTAATAGTGATATCGTCTGCCTTGTTTATCTCAGATAAACTCCTGATTTCCTGCTCGAACCTGATTTTAGTAATAACAATAACGTGCTCCATCGGATGGATTACACATAGATTTTCGGTATTTCTTAGTACAAAACGTGCTATACCTGCTTTTCCGGATTTCTCCAAAGCCTTCAGCAATAAACCATATGCTTTTTTACCCTGTTTTTCGGGCTCCGTATAATAAGAGGTTTCGTAATAAATCGGGTTGATCTCTTTAAGGTCGACAAAATTCTCGAGCTCGATAATTTTTGTTTTTTCGGGTGCTGCTTCTTCAAAATCGTGTTTATCCAAAACAATGTATTTATCTTTCAGAAAATAGCCTTTAACAATCTTCTCGTAAGGCACTTCTTTGTGGGTGTTTTCATTTACCCTCAAAAACTTAATTTTAGCATGATCGCGTTCATCAAGCATATCTAAATCGAGGTTACTGTTCTGTACCCCCGAGAACAGCTTAACCGGAATGTTTACCAAACCGAAGCCGATCGAACCTTTCCAAATTGATCTCATCGTTAAATATTTACATACTAACAAGCGCTTAAAAAGATTGTTTTGGCTTTATCCCTATCAAATGGAGCAAAGTGGAAACTATTTAGGATATACAATGTTATTCAAGTATCAACCTTATTTGAAATTATGAAAATAGCCTATATTTCTACCTATCCTCCACGCGAATGTGGTCTGGCTACTTTTAACCAAAACCTGGTTAATGCATTAAGTTTAAATCCCGATTATAATCCCGAAAGCAGTTTTGTTGTTGCGTTAAACGAATCGGATGATGTGAAAGAGCACAATTACCCTAAAGAAGTGAAATTTGTAATCCGCCAGCAAAGCCAGCAGGATTATATTGAAGCAGCAGATTTTATCAATAACAGCGACGTAGACAGCTGTATTATCGAACACGAATTTGGCATTTATGGCGGTAACAGCGGTGTTTTCCTGTTGTCGTTAATTAACAGGCTAAAAAAACCTTTCATTACCATTTTGCATACGGTTTTAAAGGAGCCAAGTTTTATGCAGCAGACCATTATCAAGGAGATCGCAATCAAATCTTCTAAAATTGTGGTGATGAGCAAAAAAGCAGTCATGTTTTTAACCAGCATTTATCAGATCCCAAAGGCATCTATCAAATTGATAGCGCATGGTGTACCTGATTTAGAGCCAATTCCAAATAACGAAATTGCAAAGAGCGAGCTTTTTAAAAACCGTAAAGTGCTGTTTACTTTTGGACTGATTAGCCGTAATAAAGGATTGGAAACCGTAATTAAAGCCTTACCTGCCATTGTAGCCGAAAACCCCGATGTTTTATATGTGATTTTGGGCAATACCCATCCGGGCGTTGTAAAACACAACGGTGAAGAATACCGCGACAGTTTAAAGGCACTGGCAAAAGATTTAGGCGTAGAAAACAACATTGCTTTCGTTAATAAATTTGTTTCGGAAGAAGAACTGCACCAATATTTAACGGCATGTACGGTATATATTACGCCGTATTTAAATGAAGCGCAGATTACCAGCGGTACTTTATCCTATGCCGTTGGCGCAGGTGCAGCAGTGGTTTCTACTCCTTACTGGCATGCGCAGGAACTGTTGGCCGATAACAGGGGAAAATTGTTTGATTTTAAAAATGATTCACAATTGGCTGGCATTGTAAACGAACTTTTAAGCGATAAGGTCAAATATCAAAAACTGAGACAGAATGCTTACGAATATGGCTTAAATCTCCGTTGGCCAGCTATTGGCACCGTTTACCTTAATGTGCTGAATGAGGCCATTACAGCAGGTAAAAAAGCAGAAAGGGTTACTCCTCCTATCATTGATGTGGAAGCCATGCCTGTTCTTAATCTCAACCATATTTCTTTATTAACGGATGATACGGGGATTATACAACATGCCAGGTTCGGCATCCCTAACTTAAAGGAAGGTTATTGTATTGATGATAATGCCAGGGCTTTGATTATGGCTTTAATGGCTACAGAACAGGGGGAAAATCCAAAAGCGCTAAAATTTATGCCCGTTTACCTGAGTTTTATCCAGTACATGCAAACCGAAAATGGAAACTTCAGGAATTTTTTGAGTTTCAACCGGAATTATTTGGATGAAGTAGGTTCTGAAGATTCGTTCGGCCGTACGATATGGTCGCTGGGTTATCTAATTTCCAGTGGGCCAAATAATTCGTACAGGGAGTTTGGCAGGGAGCTATTTTCGCATTCTATTCCGCATTTCTCAGCATTAAAATACATCAGAGGCAAGGCGAATACCATTATTGGTTTGGCGCATTATTTATGTGCACATCCTGGTGATGAACAGATAATTAAAGAAATCAACAATCTTGCCGGCTCACTGATAGATTCCTATAAAGGAAACAAAGATGGCGATTGGCATTGGTTTGAAGATATCCTTACTTACGATAACGCAATTCTCCCCTTGGCTTTGCTTCATCACTATGAGGTGACGGGAAATGCCACATCGTATAAAATTGCGATGGAAAGCATTGCATTTTTAAACAGTTTTTCATTCGAAAACGGTTACCTTAATCCGGTTGGGAATGCAGGTTGGATGAAAAAACACGGCAAAAACCCAATCTACGATCAACAGGCTTTAGAAACAATGGCCATGGTTTTATTATATGCTAAAGCTTTTGAAGTCACCAAAGATGATCAGTACCTTAATTTAATGCACATCAGTTACCAATGGTTTTTGGGTAAAAACAGCCTGCACATTCCGTTGTACGATTTTGAAACGCATGGCTGTGCAGATGGTTTGCAGTTTAACAGCGTAAACAGAAATCAGGGTGCTGAAAGTACGTTGGCTTATTTCATCTCGCACCTGGCTATTCTTAAAGCTGCAGAAGCTGAATACGAAACCCTATCTTCCCCCTTAGTAGAGGTAGATAAATATAACTAATTTTCAGACCTCGCAGGTCTTCGGAACTACTTCTGGTCGTAGCGTCTCGCTACGACCTAAATATACACTTTACAAATAAAATTTTTCTAATTCTTAGCGAGACGCTAAGACTAGAGGAGGACGAAAACCTCGCGGTTTTTTAAAACCTGCGAGGTTTGAGCATTAGTTATTTTCCAATAACTTACTCAACAACAGCTCCAAATTTACGGTAGCGAAGGAAGAACTATAATCCGATAATCCATAAGGGATTATCAATTCGCCATTGCTGATAATCGATCCGCACGAATACACTACATTAGGCACATAACCTTCGCGTTCGTCGTTATTCGGGATAATTAACGGTTCTTTTAAATGGCCAATTTCTTTACTCGGATCTTCCAGATCCAATAAACTTACGCCGATGCAATACCTGCGCATTGGGCCAACACCATGTGTAATTACAATCCAGCCTTTATCCGTTTCAATCGGAGAACCACAATTGCCGATCTGCACCAGTTCCCAATCATAGCGTGGCTGTTTTAAGAGGATCGGGTTTTCCCAAACATTTACCTTATCCGAAAACATCAGGTAATTGTTCCAGCCATCTATCCTGCTCATCATTACATATTTGCCCTTTATTTTCCGTGGAAACAATGCCAAATTCTTATTCTGCGCACCATCGCCATAAAGCGGGATTACCTTAAACTCATAAAAATCTTCTGTTTGCACCAGTTTGGGGATAATCAGAGAGCCATCAAATGCAGTATAAGTGGCATAATACAATATTTTACCGTCATCTTTCACAAATTTCACAAAACGGGCGTCTTCAATTCCCTTACGTTCAAATTCGGAAATCGGGAAAATCACCCGGTCAGAAATGTCGGTATCTTTTGAAAAACTAATGGTGTGGTAAGTATCCGATAGCCAGAGCACCTTATCATATTCGATCAGTCGGGCCGGATTTTCTTTATGGAGGCTTTTCGAATCTTTAATGATATTGCTCAAACTGGTATATTCAAATTTATCATCCAGTTTCGATTCTATTTCTTCCAGTACCGAAGGATCGATCTGTGCATAAGCAGCCTTTTTAAGGAACAGTTTTTTTACATAAATGGCATTTTTTACCACTTCCGCTTCATCAACATAATTGCCAACCGGTAAAACCTGTATATTGTTGTTTTTATCAATCAAGGCGCGACGGAAAACAATGGATGAAATGTGTCCCTCGCCTACAGCCCTGAAACTGATGATGACACGTTTCTCGCCCTCTACCAGATCGGTCTGATCTGGATCGTCTACAATACTCGGGTTAAAAAAAGCGGCAGATTCAATCGAATACTCATGTGTAAAATAAGCGCCGATCAGCAATCTGGTATACTCATCTATATCCTCAAATTCGGTGCCGAGCGCAAGAAACTGTTTCTTTAATTTTTTACAGTGGCGCATTAATATTTTGGTAATGTTGCGGTGTCTTTTAGAATATTCCTGTAAAATGGGCGATATCAATGCAAATACCTTTTCATCCGAAAACTCCAAAACTTTCCTGATTACTTCTAATGCACGCTCCTCTCCGTTGAAAAAAAAACGGGCAATCACTCTTTTTGTATCCGGATTAACCTTAACCGGTTTACGCTCTATGTATAATCTCATCGTTTAAGCTGTTTTGGTAGTTGTTTAACGCAAATCCGCAAATTTCCTGCAAATCATAATAACGGTTTTTAAGCCATAATTGTTTATATTATTTACAGTATCCACCATAATCTTTACCTTTAAGCCATTATAATTAAATACAGATGCAGATCGATCAAGCTGACAATAACCACGATACTTACGAGGCCTTACGATTGGCCAAATTAGCTTATTACGATATCCTCGATACACCGGCAGAGCGTGCCTTCGATCAGATTTCGCAACTGGCCGCAGCGGGTTTCGATGTTCCCAATGCAGGTATTTATTTTCAGGCTGGGGAGAAAGCTTTTGTAAAATCTCAGATTGGGTTGCCATTGGTTTTAGAACCTGAATCTGCTTTTTTTGTTACAGCGCCAATTGTATCGCCCGATGGTTATACCGTAGGACAGATTTACGTTGCTGATCATCAGGTCAAAGAAACGAGTGGTAAACAGCATAATATGCTGAAATTACTGGCTGATATGGTGGTTGAAAAATTAGAATCCCGCATCGCGATCCGGAGAACATTCAGGGCTTACGATGACCGGTTGCACGTACTGATCCACGACCTTAAAAACCCAATGACTACCATTCTGCTCCAATCGGAACTTTTGGGACGGATACCAGGTGTTGATGAAAAAGCCACTACTATTGCCAACAGGATTAATACGCAGTCGAAAAGGATGATCGATAATCTAAATGGGCTATTGAGTAATGCCAGAAAGGAAGTACACTCTTTTAAGCCCAAAAAGGAAAAAGTAGACCTGAAAAATCTGATTGAAGTTGCAAAAAATAACCTGGCATTGAATATCGAAAACAAAAAACAACAGGTTATTATTGATATAGAACATCCTGCAGAAATTTTTGGAGACCGGGATAAACTGATTATGCTTTTTAAGGAACTGATGGATAATGCAATCAAGTTTTCACCTATAGGAAAAGAAATTACGATATCGCATCAAACGGCCGAAAATGAAATCACGATTTTAATGAAAGATCATGGCGTAGGTTTAACGGAAGCCGATCTGGATAAAATCTTTCTGAAATTTCCGCGTTTAAGTACTACAGCAACCGATCATGAGAATAATTATGGTTTAGGATTGATTACGGCAAATGCGCTGGTTGATATCCATAAAGGAAAATTATGGGCCGAAAGTGATGGTAAAGATTTAGGGACTACATTTTTTGTTTCGCTACCCATTAAATAGGCTTAGATCAGATAAATCACTCAATCTCATTTCTTCAAGCAATACCCTTTCAGGCAAAGCGGTTCTATGGTACGACCATTTGATTAAACGGATAAAACCATTTTCAATCTCGATTCCGGTAATATCGCCATCACTGAAACAGCAACATCCGCTGTTAAAGTACCAGGGTTTATATTTACCGAGCCGTGGCGGTTTATCTTCTTCTTTAATCCGCTTATGCAGTTCTTCGTTCAATAAAGATACATCTGCCTCATTTTTAGCTTTTTTAGCCTGCTTCAGTTTTACATAAATCCTTTCCAGATGTGTTAACGAAGCAAAAACCGGTTGATGTGTATGACCGGTGATCAAAGCTATGTTATGTTGCTCCGCTACCCAACTGTACATCATAGTATTATGTGCACTTTTAAGCTGGTTATCGTAAGCTGGTGTGTTGGGATTAATCTGAAGATAAGCCTGTAAAGGGCCCCAAATTGTACTTACAAACCATTTGCTAAACCAGTTTCCATCACTCTGTAAATCGCCCTGATGCCCGTGTGTGAGAAAGATATCCAGTTTGCCAGCCCCTGTTGGCATGCGAAGGATTGCGCCCTCATAAATAGGTATTTTCTTTCCATAAATCCTGTTCAGGTTAAAAGCAGCTAAAGGATCATTATCCCAATAAAGGTCGTGGTTGCCGAATATTTTAGTAAACCGGTTTTTAAGGATAAAGGCCTTTTCTGCCTCAAAAGTATTTTTATTGTGTTTGATAACCGATTCCATCAAATTCTCCCAAAGCTCTTCGCTATCTCCTAAATTGATATAATGAAAATCGTGTTGATTATAGTGTTCGAGTGCTTTCAGATAATTCTTTTCGGCTAAAGAAAAATCGTCGGCATAATCACGTGCACCTTTATGCTGATCAGATAGGATGATAAATTTATCGGCAGCAGTAATTTCGAAAATCAGGCCCCGTTTGCCCGGTTCGTTATTAATGGTTTTATACAGTTTACTTAATGCATCATGAATACGTTTACGATCCGGTCTGGAATTATACTTATTCGACATACGGATAATCCAGGCACTGAGTAAACGTTGTAAGAATTTGCGCATGTAAAAATGTGTTTTCGCTTGTGATATCGATTTTAAGATAACAAAAAATATGGTTAATCGTTTTTTTTCCCAACTACTAAAGATCGCCATTTCGAGCGAAGTGCGACGGAGCCGAGAAATCTATTATGAATTAAGATTTTCTGTATAAGTAAACCTCAAGAGATTTGCATTTGGTTCCAATATTCAAAAAATCCATCCTTGTTGACCATATAAGACATATGAGATTCATATAAGCCATAACCGCTACATGTGTTTATTTTAAAATTCTATGTTTTCCAATATACCCTAGAAAATAAAGGATCCTTCACTGCGTTCAGGATGACAGAATACTATGTATTTCTCCGTGTAAATCTGTGCATCCGTGGCTAAAAAAAGCTCATTGGTCATTTGCTATTGGTTGATTGGTTCGCAAAATGACGAAGTTCAACCTATGTGAACCCATACTAAAATTTTATTCCATCAAATAATTTTACTAAATTTGTTAGCATTGAAAAGATCAGGAAGCGCAGATTTACCCCTACATTATGGCCATGTACCACCATGGCTGGCTAAACGTATGGCTGCGCTTGGCCTTGCGATAACTGAAGCCATTATTTTAGAGTATGGTAAAGCCGAAGTGATACGCCGTTTAAGCAGCCCTTTCTGGTTCCAGAGTTTAGGTGCGGTAATGGGTATGGACTGGCATTCATCGGGCATTACCACTTCTGTAATCGGTGCTTTAAAGAAATCTATTAATCCACTTTCAAAAGAACTGGGCATCTATATCTGTGGAGGAAAAGGTAAATACAGCAGGGAAACGCCAAACGAGCTTTTAAGAATCGCTGATAAAACGGGTTTAAATGGCACCGAACTGGTGCGGGCAAGCAAATTGAGTGCAAAGGTTGATAATACCGCTATACAGGATGGTTTTCAATTGTATCTCCATAGTTTTATTTTGAGCAATGAAGGCGATTGGACGGTGGTACAGCAAGGGATGAGCGATAGCAGTTCTACTGCCAGAAGATACCATTGGCATTCGGAGAACCTAAAATCTTTTATAGAGGAACCACATACGGGTATCTGCGGAATTAATCAGGGCAAGATTTTAAACCTTACCTCCAATGATGCGGATAAAACCCGGCAAAGCATGATGGACATCACCACCGAATCTCCAAATAGAATGCTCGGTGAAATACAAAAACTGGTATTGCCCAATCATCATGATGTAAGATCGAAGGATATAGATCTAAAACGCTTGGGTAGTATTTTATGGCTGGCACAGGAAAAGAAACCAGGCGATTTTGAAGAATTGTTATTGCTCGAAGGTATGGGTCCACGCACATTACAATCGATGGCTTTGGTAAGTGAGGTAATTTATGGTACACCATCGCGTTTTAACGATCCGGCACGTTATTCTTTTGCCAACGGAGGTAAAGACGGACACCCCTTCCCTGTTCCAGTAAATGTATTCGACGAAACCATAAAAATTTTAAGGAGTGCGGTAGAAAAGGCAAAAATAGGAAATTCGGATAAGCAGCAGACCATAAAATCATTGCATCAGATTGCCCGCAATGCAGAAAACGATTTTGTACCCAATATGGATTTTGAAAAAGTGATTGCAAAAGAACGGGCAGATAGCTGGAAATATGGTGGCAGAACTGTTTTTGGAAAAGAAAAACCGCCTGGGCATGCGCAATTGAAACTGTTTTAAATACCTGGTTGCCTGAGGACGCATTTGCACCGCTAAAAACAAAGCCTAGCATAATTTGTTAAACTAAATCAATTAACAAAATTATTATGGAAAAGCTATATACGGCTGAAGTTACAGCAACCGGAGGAAGAGACGGACACATTAAATCTGGCGATGGAATTTTAGATTTCGACTTAAGAAAACCAAAAGAACTGGGCGGACAAGGTGGTGCAACAAATCCGGAAGAATTATTTGCGGCAGCCTGGGGGCCATGTTATTTAGGTGCATTGGGTTCTATAGCCGAACGTGATGGCGTTGATGTGAGTGAAGCAAATGTTAAAGTATTGGTTTCGTTTAATAAAGATGGAAATTCATTTGTACTTTCAGCCGACCTTGATGTACATATCCCTGGTATTTCGCACGAAGAAGCACAGGCATTGGCAGATAAAGCGCATAGGGCCTGCCCATACTCAAAAGCTGTAAAAGGAAATATCGAGGTAAGGGTAACGGCGGTTTAATAAAAAGCATCGTCATCTCGACTGCAACGTAGTGGAATGCCCGCCTGCTTCGGGCAGGGAGAGATCTATCTTGAGATACATATTGATTTTCCTATGTTGCGTCAGTTGTTTCCAGCTGACGCAAGAGCAAAAAAAGTCCCGATTAAATTCTAATCGGGACTTTTTAATTTGTTGGATGGTAATATCCGACAACATAATTAATGTCAGTTAGAAACAGCCGACATTACGAAAATATGGGTTAAATAGCTTCTTCGGCTATTCTTGTATTAGCTGGTCGGCCATTTTTAAAGGCATCGCGGGTTTTTAAGCCTAAAAGTTCAAACATTGCCATATCATCCACAAAAGCAGGATTTGGCGTAGTTAATAATTTATCACCTGCAAAAATAGAACTTGCGCCTGCCATAAAGCAGAAAGCCTGCTCAAGCGTACTCATTTCGTTTCTACCTGCCGATAAACGTACAACCGAGTTTGGCATTACAATACGTGCTGTAGCAATCATCCTCACCATATCCCAGATCGGAACACGTGGTTGATTTTCAAGCGGCGTTCCCTTTACCGGAACCAATGCATTAACCGGAACCGATTCTGGATGCGTTTCCATGTTTGATAGCGTCTGTAACATCGCAACACGGTCTTCAACTGTTTCACCTAAACCGATGATACCACCGCTACAAACGGTTAATTTTGCTTTACGCACGTTTTTGATCGTATTTAAACGGTCGTCGTATGTTCTGGTAGAAATAATCCGTTTATAATCATCTTCTGATGTATCAATATTGTGATTGTAAGCATATAAACCGGCATCAGCCAAACGTTGTGCCTGATGTTCGGTAAGCATACCCAGGGTACAGCAAACCTCCATGTCCATATCGTTTACCGCTTTAACCATATCAATTACACGGTCGAAATCGCGGTTATCGCGTACTTCGCGCCATGCAGCACCCATGCACAAACGCGATGCACCACCCTCTTTAGCTTTTACCGCAGCACTAACCACCTGGCTCACCTGCATCATCGGTTGTACTTCTACATCGGTGTGGTAACGTGCAGCCTGTGGACAGTAAGAACAATCTTCTTTGCAACCGCCGGTTTTAATGGAGATTAATGAACTTACCTGAACTTCGTTATAATCTTTATTTTCTCTGTGGATGCTTGCGGCTTCGTAAACCAGGTCTAAAAATGGCCTGTTATAAATTTCGTATATTTCTTCTTTTGTCCAATCGTGTCTTGTCGTTTGCATGTGGATCAGATTTTACAGATTTAATTATTATGTAGTCTTAGTTAATTAACAGGATCCGGATTTGGTTTACAGGCATCAATCCTGCAATCCTAAAATCGGGCAAATCCTGATTATAGTAAAAGTTTACTGGCCAAACCTAAAATTAATAGGAAACCAAAAACGTCGGTAAAAGTAGTAATAATTATAGATGATGCAATGGCAGGATCGATACCAACCCTTTTTAAAATAAGCGGAATACCTGCGCCTGTAATGCCTGCAATAACCAGATTACCCGTCATAGCCAGGAAGATAACTAAACCGAGCATCGGGTTTCCATCAAAAAAGAAGGCAAAAATAAATACGATTAATCCATTGGATGCACCATTGATCAAGCCTACAGTAAACTCTTTTAAAACCGTTCGGTAAGCCTGCTTATCTGTTAAATCGTAAAGCGAAATACGCCTAACCGTTACCGCAAGGGCCTGTGTAGCAGCATTTCCTCCCATTCCGGCAATAATCGTCATATAAGCCGCTAAAGATGGAATCAGTTTTATGGTCGGATCAAAATAACGCACCACAGATGAAGCTAAAAAGGCCGTTCCGAGGTTGATAATGAGCCAGGGCAAACGCGATTTTACCGCTTCTACCCAGTTACCACTTAATTCCTCATCTTCTGATACACCCGATATTTTCAAAATATCTTCGGTACTTTCGGCCTCCATTACGTCGATCACATCGTCGAAGGTTACCCTTCCCAATAATTTCTGATGTTCATCAATTACCGGGATACTGGTTAAGTTATATTGGGAAATGAGGTTGGCTACCTCCTCCTGATCGGTATCAGGATGAACGTAAACGGCATCCTCTTTAACCAGTTCGGTTATTTTTGCATTATGTTTTGCCTTGATAATGTCTTTTAACGAAACAATGCCTTTAAAAATTTCCTCATCATCTACCACGTAAATGGTATAAAATTCTTCCATTTCTTCACTTTGGCGGATAATTTCGTCAATCGCGTCCTTTTTCGTCAGGTTGATGTTCACACAGATCAACTCTGTATTCATCAAACCACCCGCGGTTTTTTCGTCGTAGGTTAAAAGGTTACGGATCTCGGAGGCATGATCTTCGGTAAGGTCTTCTAAAATTTCCTTCTGCTCATGGTCTTCCAGCTGGGAGATGATATCCGTAGCATCATCATAATCCAGTTCCTCAACAATTTCGGTACGTTTATCGGGATGGAGCTCAAAAAGTAAATCTTCGGGATGGGATTCTTCATCCATTTCCGAAATAATCTCGGAAGCTACTTCTGCCGGGAGCAGGTTGATAATATGCCGTTGTTCGGATTTATCCAAACGTTCGAACAGGATCGCGATTTCTGAGGCATGATACTCCTCTAAAACTATTTTTAAAGTTTCATCACCGGCTAAAATTGCATTTTTAACCTTGAGTACGTCGCTTTTATCTATTTCGAATGACTGCATCTATAACCTAACCAAAAACGCCCTAAAGCTACTAATATTAAAAATTGATTTATTAAAATCCTGTATTATCTTTCTTGTATTGTTAAACAATAACTTTATTTTTTGTATTCAACATTTCAAGGTGTTTTTTTGGATTAAAATCTTCTACAAATCCACTATCAATTCCAAGCTGAAGAGCTTCTTTTAAAATCTGGAGTTTATTCTCCTCATCCTCCAACAGTCTTAAGCCTGCACGAATAACTTCACTTACATTTTTAAACCTTCCTTGAGCAATTTTTTGCTCAACAAAATTTTCAAAGTAATCTCCCAAAGCGATAGATGTATTTCTTCCCATGCTATTTAAACTAAATAATTAAAGTTACCAAAAATTGGTACATTTTAAATTAAAGTTTTATTTGCACCAGCCCTCAACAAAAAAAATACGATGAGTTTAATCATATTCACTCAATTAAATACTGATTCGAAAATTAAACTAACTCAGTCGTTATGCTGAACTTGTTTTATTAGTCGTTTTTATAGTTTTAAAGGTCTAATAGCTACTTCGTGGTCAGCATCTTTTTTGCTCCGTAGACCCTGAAATAAATTCAGGGTGACGGCTACTAGAGATGTATCAAAAGCAAATCGATATCTGCAGATAGCAAAACGTCACTTAAACCAACCCTTGCGCCAAAAATAAATTACCTGCACAATAGCAATCACGCCCATCACTATCCAGGTATATAAATAACCGTGGGCTGCATACAGCTCGGGCATATTATCTTTCAATATTTTGCCAGTTGCGGGGTCTTCCCTGCTAAAATTCATCCCATAAATACCTGCAATAAAGGTTAAAGGGATAAAAATTGATGAAATAATGGTCAAAACCTTCATAATTTCGTTCATCCGGTTACTGATGATCGATAAATTCATGTCGATATTGGCAGAAGCAATCTCCTTTAACGATTCGATAAAATCAATAATCTGGATGCAGTGATCGTAAGCATCTTTCATATAGGTTTTGGTAAGATCAGAGATCAAAGGGCTATCCGTGCGGATAATATCATTCAGTTTGTCCCTTTCCGGCCATGCCACTTTCCTGATCATGATCAACGATCTTTTAATGGCCTGGGTATCGTACATGATCCGCTTATCCGGGTGATCGTACAAGCGGTCTTCTATCGCATCCAGTTCTTCGCCCCAGAAATTTAAAAGGGTGAAATAATTATCAACGATCACATCCATAATGGCATACATTAAATAACTGCTGCCCCCAATGCGGATGTTACCCTTTCCTACTTCCAAACGTTTCCTTACCGGATCGAAACAATCAGCATAGGTTTCCTGAAAGGTAATCAAAGTACGTTCCGATAAAATAAATGAAATCTGATCGTTGCAAAGCGTTTCATCTTCGCCCAGATACAGGTGCCTGCTTACCGAAAAAATGTACTTATCATTATCATATTCGTCTAATTTTGGCCGCTGGTACGAACTGGTTATGTCCTCGAGCACCAACCTGCTGATGTCCAGTTTCGAATAAAGCGTTTCGAATATATTCGGATCTGCCAATCCTTTAATATCAAACCAGTAATAAAATGATTTATTTTCAATCAGCTTGTCAATATTATTGATATTATCCAGCTTTACACTTTTATAGGTTTTTTCATCGTAGGTATGAAGTGTGATAATCGGCTTTAAAGCCTCTTCATCAATGGCATATAAGCCCGGACTGGTACCAGGTTCGGGTACTTTATAGTGTTTATGGCGATGACGTGGTTTGCTTTTTCCCATTGTGTTACAAATATAGCCGGGCCTGTGGTCCCTGGTTAAATAACAGATCAACAATACTTAAGTTGGGCAAAAATTGATGTTTATCTTCAAAAACCTGATAATATGGCTTGTTATTTACAATATCTTCCTGTTTTTTAGGGTTCATCATCGACCGGAAATCCAGCTCTGGAGCCAAATTATCCAGATATTCGGATGTTAGGTTAAAGATTTTGTTCAGTTTTAACTTTTTGTTCAGCCATTCCAGCAGCTCGAGGTTATAGTCGAATAAAAATTCAAATCTGTTCTGATAAAAGCGTGATAGTTCATCTTCATAAAATTCGAAATAAGCCGAACTCCTATAGCAGGTTTCTAAACTTAGCCAATGCAAACGCTGCCAGTTAAAATCGTAACTGATCCGTACATCCTTCATTTTCGTATGTGTTTTAGCACCTTTAACCACGGGCACGGTTAAATCCAGTTTGCCATTTGGCGAATAGATACTGGCCCTGTTACGGTAAGTTTGCTTGGCTAAATGTTCATGTTTTTCAATTAAAAAATCTTCCCCTAGCTTTTGTAATAAACTAAAATAACCTACGGGTGGAAGATAAAATAATGGAAGTATAGCTGTATTCTGCATTTGAAAATTTATGTTTGTAACTGAAACGTTTTAAAAATAATGATTAAAAGAGGGATTGCGCACGTCGGCGTATTTTTTTTATACCTGCTGTCGCTACTCCCCCTGCCTTTGCTGTTTTTTTTTGCAAGATTACTATATTATCTGCTTTATTACATTATAGGCTATCGAAAAAAAGTTGTCAGGGACAATTTAACCCACTCTTTCCCCG
>NZ_DJDT01000086.1 GCF_002432345.1 Pedobacter sp. UBA5917 | reverse complement strand
TTTGGAGCGCCAAAGTACCCAAAGCGCTTCGTCAATCCGTCAATAGGCCTTTTACACAGGGCCATTGCACATCAAAAAAACAGCGGCACTTTGTTTTGTTAGCCAGTGGTGGGTTAAAGGCTTTGCAGACATGAAACACAAAACCACTGCGTTCTAGGTTTGGTAGTACTATTTTTTCTATTGTGCACCTGTTTTTTTGATTTACCTGGCCCTTGGGATTGACGTTCGTTCTTCGGTATGGGATGTGGTGTTTTTAAAGCAAGCTAGCGATGTGTTCAAAACAATTCGTAAAAAGTTGACTTCTCATTATGGGCAAATGTAAGTGGTTTTACAAAATAATATCTTACTCCCGATCCAGCAACCTCCTATGGTAATTAATCTGTCCGAGGTGGTATGTTAAGTGTGTGGTAAGGTGAACGAGCAGAAATCCGGCTGTGGTTTTTTCTTCAAATACCAATAAAGGATATTCACTTTCGAGCTGCTCATTGGTAATTAAGTCTAAAGTTTCATCAACCACCTTTGTTATTTCTTCGATCATTTCGATGAGTTGTTTCTTTGGTATATCCTTTAACGAAAATTCGAGTTCGCGGTTGCGGATATAATTGGTGCCACCCAGGATTGCCCCGATGTAAGTATTCAGGTTACCGATAAGATGGAGGCAAAGGTTACCGGCCGAATTTGTTATTGCCTGATCTACACGCCACAGGTTAGCCTCATTTCGGTAGGCTTCTATTTCTGATTTAAGTCTTTTAAGATCGCGGTTAAAGAGTCTTTTTAGCGTTTCAGTAAGCATATTCGGATTTTAAGGGATAATTTTTTTAGCCGGTTGCGATAAAATTTCTGATCCGGCTTTGCTGATCACCAATAATGCCGGTGGCGAATCTTTTTCTCCCATTAGGGTTATGAAACAGGTATAAAGGTAATCGCCACTTTTAAACTGATAGTTGTGGTTACCTCCGCTGCCATCGGCAGCCCATTTACCATTATTTAAAACCAGTTTGGGTTTATCGCTCATTTTGCTTTTTAGCGGCCAGGCAGCATAGCGGTAATTGTTATTGCCAAGATCGTCAATCCTGATCCGGTATTGAGCCGTTTCGAAAACCAGAACCGGTTGTATAAAATTACTTAACGAGGGGTGAAGGTTGCTTTTTTCGGCGTTGATCAACCTGGCCTGTTCTTTGGCCTCTAACCTTGATTGGTGGTTAACGGCAATGAGTTTACCATTGGTGTCGAGCCATAATTCGCCGTTTAAGAACATAATACCACGCCAGCCAACCGCATCCCAATCAGTATCGGGTTTAGAGTTGATGATCTTTTGGGTTAAATTATCATCAAAAACCTCTTTATAACGTTTTATAAATTCCTGTTTATTTTTAATGGCTGGAATAGGGTAGGCTCTTTTTAAGGGGTAGCTTATTTTGTTGCCCAACTTTTCGATATTGCCACTTTTAACGGCAGTGATAAAAGCTGTAACCACCGGACGGTATTTTTTATCAAGTGTTTTATCCTGTGCGTAGGCGAAATTGATAATGCTTATGAATAAAGCCGCTAATACTATTTTTTTCATGGGTAAGGTGTAGGTAAACGAAGATAATTGTTTATAACTAAAAACCGGTTAATATGTTTTTTGTGTACTAAAGGAAATATCTTTTTTTTGGAGCGCAGAGCCTGTGCAGCACAATAAGTTTCGTCCCGTTTTGCGCTTGTACGCTTCGCTGCCTCGTGCCTCGTTGCTGCAGGGTACTGCTAAAACCGCCCGCCTGCAACGGGCAGGGGGCTGGGTGGCCGGGGCCGTATTTCATATTTGGGGTTTGCATGGCGCAGAAACCGTTGTACCTAAACCCGATTGTAGCGGACACGAAGTGAAACGGAGTAAAGCGAAAGCGGGACTGACGACGGCCACGAACTACTGCATGTTCATTTCCATATTCATAAATAAATCTGGTTTTCCAGGAAGCGCAGGAACTGTGTACCACAATTAATTTTTTGCCGTTTTACGCTTCGTTGCTGCAGGTTACCGCTTCAACCAGGCTAGGTGGTTTGGGCAGTAGATCATTTTTAAGGTTTGCAGAATAACCAAGTATATGTAAAAATTACCTTCTAAATATAAGTTTATGCATTAGAAATTATGGTTTGTGGGGCACGGACAATGGCAATTGTACAAACCGCGGCAAATATTTAGGTATCTTATTTATTTTTTTCTTTAAGCCTGTCCTCGATATATTTAATCAATTCTTCGTTTTTACTTTCTTTTGCTGCGCTAAGTACCGTGTTGCCCTTACCATCGTTTGCATTAATATCGGCACCATTATCCAGCAGCATATCTATAATAGTACGGTTTGCTTTTGCGGCGGCATACATTAAGGCTGTTGTATTAAAGCCATCTCGCCAGTTTACGTCGGCTTTATTTTCGAGCAGCAGTTTTACAATATCAACATTTTTATTGTTTACGGCAGTGATGAGCATATTCACTTTCATCCAGGGCCCTACGGATTTAATATAGTTGGCACTCGCCCCATTTTTTAACAGATCTATAGCTTTTTCTGTATTGTTTTTGGCGATAGCAGAATATAGGTCGTCATTTTTAGTTTGGGCAGATGCGTAAAATGAAATGTAAAGGATTGTGAGGAGTGTTAATAATAATTTTTTCATGCGGTATTTGTTATTTAACGAAGGTAAATGTTTACGATTGAATAGCTGTTTTTTATAAGCGCTTTCTTTAAGTTGGGTTTATCTTTTTGGAGCGCAGGGTTTGTGCGCAGCAATAATTTCATCCCGTTTTGCGCTTGTACGCTTCGCTGCCTCGTGCCTCGTTGCTACAGGGTACCGCTTCAACCCGGGCTAGCTGGCCGGGGCAGTATTTTATATTTGGGGTTTGCATGGTGCATAAATAATGGTTCGTGGAGACACGAACCATGGCGATTGAAAGATTATTCCTTTAATCCGGTGTTACATTTACTACTATCCTTTCAGGAGCAACCAATGAAAACTGTTTTTCGCATTTCCATTTTGAGCCAGCTTTCAGTCCTTCGAGTGTGTTCCCATCTGCTATAACATCACCAAACTCATAAGCATAGTAGGCGTATGTCCATAATAAATTTGCGATCTCGTTTTCATCGGCTTCTGAAAACCGGATTTGAAAATCTGGCAATCCGATGGTATGAAGACCTATGGTATCCATTAGCAGTTTTTTGTGGTTGGTATCCTGACTAGCATTATAAAGCCGTACGTTACAAATTACATGTAGTGTTTGTATTTTATCCGTTTCCCAAATACCAGTGATGTTTACCGGGTTTAAAATTTTCTGTGCTGAAGATGAGTATACTGCATTGGGTTGGGTTACCCTTATCACTGCAACTAAGAAATCTATAAATAAACTAAGCCGTTCTTTATAGGGGAGCGTTCTCGACATAAAATCGGTTACCAATATTTCATAGATGCAGTTTTTTGCAACCTGATTCGCTTCAGCCCAATGCCAGTTTTGCTGAAAAGCAGCATCGGGAAGTTCGACTCCTGATTTGTCAGGATCGGGTATCATGATTGTGCATTGTGCCGGAATTGTAGCATCAGCTAATTCGATGGGGTAATCAGGGAATGAAAAAATAAGCGTGCTTTCTGAAAAAGAATGATCAATGTTTGCGAAGTGTTTTTTTACTTCGGCTAAAAGCTGATTGCGATCAAGGTTTGGTTTGTTAAGGAATAGAAGCTTAGCACTAAGCAGTTCTGGGTAATTCTCCAATGGATCATTTTCCGTTACCTGATCGTTTTCTACTACGGTGTTTTTCTTTTTAAATAGGTTAAATAAACTCATTGGTAAGCTGTACTTATTTGTGGTGAATGTTTTTGCTAATGGCTTTAAATATACATATGAAGAAACTGATTTTGCAACAAAGAAGTATTAAAGGATAGGAGTTCTTGTTGTGTTTTTTAGAAAAATCAGCAGTTAGGTATAAGCTAACGCATGGAAAAAATTATGGTTCGTAGAGACTCGAACCATGACAATGAAAGGGGGTATGAGGATAAAAAGAAACGCCACGAATTTCTTCGCGGCGTTTCTTTTTTTAAGGTAAATGATTTTATATTTTTCTTACCCCACCCGAACCGATAACGGTTTTATCGATGGTTGGATTACCTGAGTAATTTACGCTTCCCGAACCACTGATTACTGCCCTGATGCTTTCGCTTACGGCAATGTTTACCGTTCCTGATCCACTGATGGTGCTGTTTAGTGTTTTTGTCGAAAAAGATCTACCCGAAAGCGTACCCGAACTACTGATGACTACTTTTGCATGATCTGCTCCACCTGTAATATTTATCGAACCAGAACCGCTGATTACACCACTGTAATCGTCTACATCGGCCGTGGCTTTGATGTTTCCTGAACCACTTACGGTTGTTGTTAAATTACCTGTGCTGATTTTTCCGTTAACGGTTAGGTTACCAGAACCGCTTACGGTTAAGCTGGCCAGTTCTTTTGCGGTTACATAAGCCGTAATTTTTTTACCCTCGTATTTGTTAGACCAACTTCTGATGCTGGTTTGCGGACGGATAACCAGAACATTGCCTTTTACCTCGGTAACAATTGAAGCAATTGCCTCTGCATCGCCTTCTAAACGGCAGCTTTCGGTGTTGCCCAAGGTAATAATCACATTGATGGGACCTGCAGCAGCCACGCCGTTAAAGTTTTTAACATCGCGTTCGTCGCCTTTATTGCTTGATATACTGATGCCGGTATGGTTTTTTGCGATTGCGTTAATGCCAGCAGTTAAGGTTAATGATGCCAATAATATTGCAAATACTTTTTTCATGGTTATAGATTTTATTTTTTAGATGAATAATGGTCTTTTTCTTATAAGACGGTTGTTTTTAACAAAAGTTGCACAACGGGCTTATAAAACTTCGGAAGTTGGCTGAGCTGTTTGCCGTGGCCTTTTAAGACTTCCGAAGTTTTCCCAGCCTAATCGCCGGGCTAACTTCGGAAGTTGGTGGTAAAGATTACCCTTTCTTAAGGCCAATATAAAACAACGGATCGTGTTTAAAGGTATCAGCGTTTATGCTGGCATCAACTTTAATGGTTTTCCAGTCGTTTGTGGGTTTAATTAAGGTATAGGTGCCGGCTTTTAAGGTTACGCGTACAGGCATATCAAAACCTTTAACATCGGTTATCCAACGGTACGATAAACTACCATTATCGATTTTATATTCCAGAACAGGGATTTTGGTATAACGTAAATACTGGTCGAAAATCTTATCCAGTTTTAAACCGCTCTGTTTGGCAATATAATTTTCGATCTGTGCCGTGGTTACGGTTTGGTGGTAAAAAGTTTTGTTCAACCCACGGAGGATCTGTCTGAATTTTTCGTCGTTATTAACCAACTGGCGGATGATGCTTACCAGGTTTGCACCTTTGGGGTACATATCGCCAGAACCTTCTTTGTTTACACCATAAGGACCGATTACCGGAATGTCGTTGCGGATAATTTTCTGTAATCCGATTACATACTCGTCGGCAGCAGCCTTATTTTCGGTACATTCGGTAAACAATACTTCCGAGTAATTGGTAAAACCTTCGTGGATCCACATATCGGCAATATCTTTTGAAGTGATGTTGTTGCCGAACCATTCGTGGCCACTTTCGTGGATGGTGATGAAATCCCATTTTAAACCATGGCCTGTACCACTTAAATCTCTTCCTAAATAGCCTTGTTTAAACTGGTTACCATATGCAACTGCACTTTGATGTTCCATGCCCAAATGTGGTGCCTGAACAAGTTTATAGCCATCTTTATACCAGGGGTAAGGGCCAAACCAGTATTCGAAACATTTTAACATGGGTTTAACATCGGCATCCCAGTGTGGGCGTGCTTTTGCACTATCGGTTTGCAGGGCCCAGAAATCGATACTCAGTTTTCCGTTTTCGCCATTATAACTATCCTGCCAATGGGCATACTTGCCAATGTAAAAGGTTACATCGTAATTGTTGATGGGATTGCTTACAAACCAGTTGTGCTGTTGGTAACCATCGGGTTGATCAACAATGCTCCTTAATTTACCGTTTGATATTTCCTGTAAGGTTTTGGGTACGCTAATACTGATCAACATGCTATCTACCTCATCGCTCTGGTGATCTTTATTTGGCCACCAAACACTTGCGCCCAGGCCCTGGCAGGCCACAGAAACGAAAGGATTGCCCGCAGCATCTTTTTTGAAAATGAAACCGCCATCCCATGGCGGTGTTTTGGCTACAGTTGGGTTACCCGAATAAAAAACGGTGAATTTATCTTTACTTCCTTTTTTTACTGCTTTTGGGAAGGTTACAAAAACGGCATTAAACTCACGGGTAAAAGGTAGGTTGGTACCTTTGTAAACTACTTTATCTACTTTTAAGTTATCAAAAAGATCGAACTGGAGTTTGGTGAAATCCCGCGTAGCGGTAAAGGCGAATTCGTTGCTTCCAACAATAGATTTCTGATCAATATCGATCTTTACATCCAAATGGTAGTAATTAATATCGTAGCAGCTTCGCAGGGGAGTAAGTGTTCCACGCAGGCTATCGGCCCTGGAGTTTACCT
>NZ_DJDT01000029.1 GCF_002432345.1 Pedobacter sp. UBA5917 | reverse complement strand
TCCCCACGAACCACTTGCGAAAGCCTACTGGTCTTAGCGTCTCGCTAAGACCTTTTTTGTATTAAATCTTTTTCACCCATTTCTTATTCCGTGGCTCGTGTCCCCACGAACCACTTGCAAAAACTTACTGGTCTTAGCGTCCCGCTAAGACCTTTTTGTATTAAATCTTTTTCACACATTTCTTATTCCGCGGCTCGTGTCCCCACGAACCACTTGCGAAAACTTGCTGGTCTTAGCGTCCCGCTAAGACTTTTGTTTTTTTTGCTCGTTTTTGCCACGGTTCTAAAAAAAGTCGTCATCTCGATCGAAGCATAGCGGAGCGGAGAGATCTGTCACGATAAAATTTTCCTTATGCGTGTATTCCGTGGTTCGTGTCCTCACGCACCACTGGCGTTATCTTTTGTCCATTGTTTTTTCGCCACGGATACACGGAAAAACACGGATGAATTATCTTCATTCCGTGGTTAGTGTTCTCACGAACCACGAGCTATTTTTTTCTTTCTAGTAACATCATGCGTTACCGCCAGCTTATCCTTAATATTCGCTTAAAACCAGGTCATCAATATTAACAATATCATAACCCTGTCTCCTTATCTAGCTAACAGCTTCCCGTCATATTTGTAATAGAACATCAGGATCAGACTTCCCGGTTAAAAATAATCCTTGAGCGAACAATAAATCAGAATGATATGAGATTGGTTTCATGTATAGGTCTTTTAATGGTTATACCAGCAATTGCATTGCTAACCCATAGTAACGGGCATGAGGTAAATAAAATGGAAACTGTTGAAACCCGTAAACAAGATAAAACCATATCAATAACAAAGCAGGGGGTTGAACAGCCAGATTCCGTACAACTATCTAAAGTAAATAAAATACCTGTGCAAAATCATCCAGACCTTACAGCAAATAGTGCTGTTAAGCCCACCCCAATACCTACAGAACAATAAATAAAAGCACTATTGCTTTATCGGAATATGAATAGAAGATCGTTATTAAAAGGTGGCCTGTTGGCTGGCTTAAGTGTACCACTTGTTGGGTTAAAAGATGTAATCGCTACCCCTGTTGGCGGAACAAAGAAAGCAAAAAACATCATTATGATGGTGAGCGATGGAATGAGTACCGGTACCTTAAATATGGCCGATCTTTATGCCAACCGTGCCTATGGTAAAAGCAGTAAATGGTTAGGCCTATACCGCGATAATAAAGCCGTTCGTGCTTTGATGGATACCGCTTCGGCCAGTTCTATGGTTACCGATTCTGCAGCAGCCAGCTCCTCATGGGGTGGAGGTATGCGTGTTAAAAACGGTTCGCTCAATGTAGGGATGAAAGGAGAGAAACCTCAGCCTATCCTTCAGAAATTTAAAGAAAAAGGTAAAAAAGTGGGCTGTGTAACAACGGTTCCAATAACTCATGCTACGCCAGCGGGTTTTTGTGTAAATATCGATAACCGTGGCGGACAGGATATCATTGCTGAAATCTATCTTGGTTTAAAATTCGATGTGATGATGGGTGGCGGAAGCAAATATTTTGGAGAGAAAAGGCAAGGGGGCAACCTGATTCCAAAATTTCTTACACAGGGATATAAAGTTGCCGAAAACAGGAACGAAATGCTGGCGCTTGATAAATCGAAACCCGTTTTAGGTTTATTTGCAGAAGATGGATTACCCTATGAGGTAGACCGCATGCACGATGCCGAATTACAGAAAACAGTACCTACTTTAGCCGAAATGACGATGAAGGCCATTGAATTAATGAAAGATCATAAAGATGGTTTTGCCTTACAGGTAGAAGGTGGAAAGGTAGACTGGGCAGCACACTCAAACGATTTGGGCGGATTGATTTTTGATCAGCTGGCTTTTGACGAAGCAGTAGGTAAGGTGATCGAATTTGCAGAAAAAGATGGCGAAACTCTGGTAATCATCACTACCGACCATGGTAACGCGAATCCTGGTTTGTTTTATGCAGACGAAGCCAACAAAAAGTTCGATACCCTGCAAAATTTCAAACATAGTAATACCTGGTTGCTGGCTCAATTAAACCAATCGTTCAGCGAGCAGAAGATCATGGAAATCATTAAAGAAAACCAGGGTATAGAAATGAAAAGCGAAGATGTAAAATCGTTGCTAAACCATTTTAAAGATATTGTTCCGGGGCAATTGTATAACGAAGACAACCTTCCATTTTACGAATACGGAAAAATTTTAGGCAAATACACCGATGTACAATGGGCAGGCATGAATCATACCGGCGATTATGTTGAACTAACCATGTTCGGTCCGGGATCAGAGCAGTTGAAGCCTTTCGTTAAAAACTACGAACTGCATAACTTTATGCTAAAAGCCGCCGAAATGCCTGAACATTTTTTGGTGCCGCTAGCTAAATAGTTCATTGGTTCACTGGTCATTAGTTGATTGATCATTAGTTCATTGGTCAGGTCGCAAGTTCTTATTCATGTGGTGTCAGATGTTCCCATCTGACACCACAATTATGCTTTCTTGCCACGGAAACACGGAAATCACAGCTAAAATATGATTACGTTTATCTGTGTCTCCGTGGCTAAACCAATCTCTAATGTTATCCTCGAGTGCACTGAAGCTTTCTTATTTATATCGGTGCATTTAGACTCAAGACTTCGGACTTCCGACTCAGGACTTGGAACTCCAAACTATTTCTCCTCCCACCAGGTTAAAGGAAACTTGATTTCGTCAACAGAACTGGCAATCATATCCGGTTTAAAAGCGTAATGCCCTAAAGTATCCTTGCTCGAAATGCCCGAAAGTACCAAAATGGTTTTATAGCCCATTTGTACACCTCCCTGGATGTCTGTTTCCATGGTATCGCCTATAACAGTGGTTTCACTGGTTTCCAATCCTAAAAATTTACGGGCCGAGCGCATCATTACCGGACTTGGTTTACCTGTTACAAAAGCTTTTCTGCCGGTGGCTTCTTCAATCATGGCTGTGGTTGCTGCAATCCCCAAATTGTTCCATCCCGGTTTTTTTGGTGAAGGATCCCTGTTGGTAGTAATAAATTTTGCACCCGCAAGGATCATATCTACTGCCCGCTGAACCATTTCGAGGGTGAAATTTCTTCCTTCGCCCAATACCACAAACTCAGGGTCGGTATTTACCAATGTAATACCATGATCGTGCAAGCTGCTCAATAAACCTCCTTCACCAAGTACATAAGCAGTACCTTTAGGGCTTTGGTCTGAAAGAAATTTAGCGGTAGCCATGGCACTGGTATATACATGGCTTTCTTCAACCTTGATGCCCAGCCCTTTTAATTTGCGCACCACTTCCAATGGCGTTCTCTGGCTATTATTGGTCATAAATGCAAAGGGAATTTCTTCGTCGATCAGGTTTTTAATGAATCTGTCGGCTCCGGTTATGAGTGCTTCTCCACTATAAATCACCCCATCCATATCTATTAGTAATCCTTGTTTCATGTTTTAGTAGCTTTAATCTGCTTGTATGCAAACTTAATGTTTTCTTGTTCAATCAACGTTAAATTATAGATTTTGAACTTTCAGAATTGGGTAATTCTAGTGCTTTTAAGAGCTGTTTTATTTTTAATTGCAATAATTTCTGTCAGTAAAAAGAATATTGAAAATACGATCGGTTTTACGTTGAGGATTAAATATTAACCTATTATTTATAGTTGGGGTTAATGCGCCTAATGAAGGTATTGTATTCCTGTTACGATCGTTGGTAACCTTTAAATATACATCGGCGCCATTTTTCGCCAGTAATGGGGGCGGTGTGCATTACTTTCCCAGGTGTGGAACTGGTTGGGAATGCCTTTTTCCCATAATAAACTACTTAAATGCTGGTTTCCACTTAAAAACGGATCAGTTTCGCCAACCGCCAAAATAATTTCCATATTCCTAACGTCTGTAAGCAGTTTATCATCATTTAGGTTGGCCAGGTATTGTGCAGGCATGTTCAGGTAAACTTTTTCGTCGTGAAAGCCGTTCAACAGATCCCTGAAATCGCCGATGTTATCCGTAAGGTCGTACCTTCCGCTAATGCCAACGGCCTTTTTAAATAACCATGGATATTTCATTGCAAGGTTAATGGCATGATAGGCACCCATACTGCAACCTGCAGTTTCGATAAAATTACCGTCGTTTTTTTGATGGATTAAAGGTATTACCTCATCCAACAGATATTTTTCGTATTGGAGATGGCGCTCAATCCTTACTGATGGAAATACATCGTCATTATAAAAGCTTTCACCATCAATACTGTCTACACAGAAAACCTGGAGTTCGCCATTTTCGATCTGATGGCCCAAAGAAGCAATAATTCCCCAGTTCTCATAGTCGTAGAAGCGTGCCATGCGGGTAGGGAAAAAGATAACTGCCCGTCCGCTGTGCCCGAAAACCAGCAGCTCCATATCCCGTTGCAGATTATGGCTGAACCATTTGTGGTATTCCCTGTTCATCTGTTTTAAATCTTGATGGAAAAATAGTGAGCCGATGTTACCGGGATATTAATTAACGGTAATGATTAACCTAATTTTTCTTTAACAGCCTCGGTCCATAAGCGGTAGCCCTCTTCGCTTAAATGTAAACCATCATGATCATAAAGTGCCGGATTTGGATTGCCGGCTTTATCGAGCATCTTTTTAAAAACATCAATAAATTTCCAGTTTCCATTGAGTTTGATAATCTCACTTTCGATCAGGTTATTCGTGTACCGAAACTGATCGGCAATATGCCAGCGGTGAATACTCGGCTTTAAAGAAATAAAATAACAGGGGATTGTTCCGAACCTTAAGTTTACTTTCACCATCAACTGCTGAAAAAATATAAAGATTTCTTCAGGGTTCCTGCCGTCGCCAAGGTCGTTATCACCGGCATATACCACTAGTGCCTTCGGTTTGTAATCAGTCATGATCCTTTCGAAAAACCACACACAGGCAGCCAGGGTAGATCCGCCAAAACCCAGATTAGTTACTCTGGTAAAGTCGAAATCATCGTCCAAACTGTTCCATAAGCGTATAGACGAGCTCCCATAGAAAATAATCCCCGGATGATCGCGGTCTAAACGATATCTTCTTTCCAATTGTTTAACCTCTTCTTCGTACCAGTACATGCGCTAAAGATAAAAAGAACTGTCTTTTATAAGAATGGCCTGTGTGTTAAGTTTATGTGAAGGCATTCGCTAATTGGTTCATTGGCTCATTCGTTCATCCAATCATTTGTTCATTTAATCATTGGTTCATTCATTCATCCAATCATTCGTTCATTGGTTCATTCAATCATCGGTTATGGCCTCAGGTAATCTTCCCAAATCTTAATGTCCTTAATTTCTTA
>NZ_DJDT01000139.1 GCF_002432345.1 Pedobacter sp. UBA5917 | reverse complement strand
TAATGTCCTTAATTTCTTAATGGTCAACAAATAAATTAATTGTTTAAATCGGTTAACTGATGCCAAACATCCGGCGCTAAGCGCCCATCTCCACGCCCCCAGCTCAAAACTCCATGCATGCTCCAAAAATCTTAAATCTCTGACCCCAAATATCATATCTAATTACTACTTTTGCGGATGCAAGAGAAAATCATTATCGTCGATTTTGGTTCGCAATTTACACAACTCATCGCCCGTAGGGTTCGCGAACTAAATATTTACTGTGAAATATATCCATATAACAATCTGCCTGAGGTTACGCCTGATGTAAAAGGAGTTATATTTTCGGGTAGTCCTTATTCTGTGCGTCAGGAAGATGCGCCTCAGATTGATTTATCGAAATACCATTTAAAATATCCGTTATTGGCTGTTTGTTATGGTGCACAATATATCGCGCAGCATTCTGGTGGTTCGGTTCAGCCTTCTTCAACACGCGAATATGGCCGCGCCAACCTAAATTTTGTAAACCAGGAGAATAAATTATTCAAAGGTATTAACCTGGGTTCGCAGGTTTGGATGAGCCATGGCGATACCATTACCGATATTCCTGAAAACTTCGAATTAATTGCCAGTACCGATAGTGTAAAAGTGGCTGCATATCATATCAAAGATTCTGATACTTATGCCATCCAGTTTCACCCTGAAGTAACACACAGTATTGACGGAAAAATCCTTTTGGAAAACTTTTTAGTTGATATCTGCGGTTGTAGCCAGGACTGGACCTCTGCTGCTTTTGTTGAAACTACCATTGCCGATATTAAAGCTACTGTGGGCAACGACAAAGTGGTTTTGGCCCTTTCAGGTGGTGTTGATAGTAGTGTGGCAGCAGTACTTTTGCATAAAGCCATCGGTACCAATCTGCACTGTATATTTGTTGATAACGGTTTATTGCGTAAAAACGAATACGAAAGTGTTTTAGAACAATACAAAGATTTTGGCTTAAACATTAAAGGTGTTGATGCTAAAGATAAATTTTTGAGTCAATTGGCTGGGGTAGAGGATCCGGAGCAGAAACGTAAAATCATTGGTCGTGTATTTATCGAAGTTTTTGATGAAGAATCGCACCTGATCCAGGATGTAAAATGGTTGGCTCAGGGTACCATCTATCCAGATATCATCGAGTCGGTTTCGGTTAAAGGTCCTTCGGCAACCATTAAATCACACCATAATGTTGGCGGTTTGCCTGATTTTATGAAACTTAAAGTAGTAGAACCGCTTAAAACTTTATTTAAAGATGAAGTAAGAAGAGTTGGTACCACTTTAGGCTTAGAATCGTTTATTTTAGGCCGTCACCCTTTCCCGGGGCCAGGTTTAGGTATCCGTATCATTGGTGAGGTTACTGCCGAAAAAGTGGCTATTTTACAGGATGCCGATAAAATTTATATCGATAACCTGAAAGAAGCTGGATTATACGATCAGGTATGGCAGGCAGGAGCAATCTTTTTGCCTGTGCGGTCTGTTGGTGTAATGGGCGATGAACGTACCTACGAAAATGTAATCGCCCTGAGAGCGGTTGAATCATTGGATGGTATGACAGCTGATTGGTGCCATTTGCCTTATCCGGTATTGGCTAAAATCTCCAACGAAATCATCAATAAAGTTAAAGGTATTAACAGGGTGGTATACGATATTAGCTCTAAACCGCCTGCAACTATCGAATGGGAATAGCGTTGAGTTAGGAGTTGTGAGTTTTCAGTTTGGAGTACAAACTGCATAAAATAAAAGTAATGCTAGCAAGGTGGAATAAACTTTGCTAGCATATTTTGTTAAAAACGATAGGTATGAATTTTAGAAAGGTTTACTGTTTGCCAGTTCTGTTTATGTTGGTTTTAGGTGCTTGTTCGCCCAAAGTGAGAACGCCTAAGCCCGAAACCAGTAAACCGGTCGAAAAAGAAAAACCGGCAGATAAAAAGCCTATCAAAAAGTTTACCCAGGCCAGTGTTTCTTTACTGGTTCCCTTTAAACTGGATGAACTGAATTTAAAAACAGCTACAAAAGCCGATATTGAGAAGTTTGCCATGCCCATCGATTTTTATCAGGGTTTTAAACTGGGGCTCGATTCTGCTGCAGCACAGGGTTTAAATTTTAAACTCAATGTATTCGATACCCAGGATGATAATGCACATATCTCTCTCCTTTATAAAAACGAACGGTTTAAACAGAGTAATTTAATTATCGGTCCTGTTTTTCCGGATGGACTGAAATTTATATCCAGCTATGCCAAAGAAAACAATGCTACAATAGTTTCGCCTTTGGCCGCCACCGATCCGGCTGAATTCAACAATCCGAATCTCGTTTCGGTAGTCAACAATATCGGTTTGCACGGAAAAAAAATTGGGAGCTACATTTTCAAAAACTTTAATCCTACGAGTACCATTGTAGTACTCATTAATCCGAAAAAAACGGAAGATGAGGCTTTTGCTGCGCCGATCAGGAATTATTTTCAGGCCAATACCAAATTTATCGTACAGGAATATGCTTCGGCCTACACTTTCGAAACTAAAATGATTAAGGGCAAGCAATATGCTGTGATTGTAACCTCATCCGATCGTGCTTTTGTACTGCCCACCATCGAAAAACTTGCCAAACTAAAGAATCTGCCCACGGGGGGATATGCCATTAACCTTTTTGGGCACCCCAACTGGGTAAAACAGAATTATCCGGCCGATAAATTACAGGATCTGAATACCATCATCAGTTCATCTTATAAAATCGACTATAAAAGCAGCAATGTGGTTACTTTTATTAAAAAATACCGCTATAAATACGGCTTTGAACCTGGGGAATATGCCTTTAAAGGTTTTGATGTTGGCTATTATTTCGGCAGGTTATTGGTAACCTATGGCGAAGATTATAAAGATTACATCGTAAAAGATAGATACAAAGGCCTTCATAATAACTTTTCATTTATCCATGATGAAAAATTAGGTTATATTAACACGAGTTTAATGTTGCTGAAGTATAAAAATTTCGCCTTAAATATTGTTGAGTAACCCACTATTTCTTCCATTTTTAATTATTGCATGAGAGCAGACCACCAGTTAAGAGCCTTTGAACAGATTTTAAGCAGTTATGATGGAAGTTTGCCCTTACATCGCTTTCTGCCTGTTTATTTTAAACAACATAAGCAAATGGGCTCATCAGACAGGAGATGGGCAACCCGGCATATTTATAGCTTTTTTAGACTAGGAAAGGCTTTACTAGCACTGCCCGGGGAAGAACGCTTGAGTATTGCCGATTTTTTATGCCACGATACTTTAAGCCAGATTGTAGAGAAAAACTTTCCTGATCTGGTAGAAAGCATTACATTGCCTTTAGAGGATAAACTAAGACTGGTTACAGCCAGATACCCAGAATTTAATATTGAAGAGGTCTATCCTTTTCATGCTGCACTTTCGGGGGATATAGATAAAGAAGCATTTTTTGCTTCGTTTTTTAAACAGCCCGATCTTTTTATCAGGGTAGCAGCTGGTGATACTTCTTCTATTATCGCAAAGTTGGAGACTGAAAATATTGCGGTTAAGGCAATTTCTGATACTGCGTTGGCCCTGCCAAATGGTACTAAATTAGAAACCATTTTAAAAGAGGGGAGTTATCAGGTTCAGGATTTATCTTCGCAGCGTACCGGCGAATATTTTAAACCCAATAAATGGGATAAATGGTGGGATTGCTGTGCGGCTTCGGGTGGAAAAACATTGCTTTTACATATCTTAGAACCTGTTATTGAGCTTTTGGTATCCGATTTGCGCGAAAGTGTGCTCTTAAACCTCGATGAACGTTTCCGTTTGGCAGGCATCAAAAAATACCATAAAAAAGAAATCGATCTTTTGCAGAACAACGATCAGATTCTGCACCACTATGCTTTTGATGGCATTATTCTGGATGCGCCCTGCACAGGATCGGGCACCTGGGGAAGAACGCCCGAAATGCTGACTTTTTTCGAAGAACGTAAAATTAACCAGTTTGCAGCCATACAAAAAGGCATTGTGCAGAATGTAGTGAAATACCTGAAACCCGGAAAGCCGTTAATATACATCACCTGCTCTGCCTTTGAACAGGAAAACGAAGCTGTTGTTCAGCATATAGTTGATACTTTGCCTTTAGAGTTGGAAAAGATGGAATTGATAAAAGGTTATGGGAATAATGCAGATACGATGTTTGTGGCGAGACTAAATAAGATTAGCCAAGATTAGTTAAGATTTAAGGATTATAGGGTTTTAAGATCGGAAGCTTGTTAGATGGATATTAGTCCCATTTTCCCATACGATCGTCATGCTGTCTCGAATCTTCGGCATCTGCATCTTTCCTGCAAAATAGACCCTGAAATAAATTCAGGGTGACGTCATTGCGTTTAGGCCATGCTAAGTATGCTCAAACCAGGACCTAAAATTCTTTTTTAGGTATTTCACCGCTTCTATTAATACAGCAATGGCTCCAATAATTAAGGTATATTCTTCAAAGCTTTTCATGTTGTGAGCTTTTATGTTTAGATCAATATACGCAATTATTGTTACAGTTTAGTGAAGGGATTGTCAATTTATGTGGTACTCCCGTCATTGCTCTCGATTTATCATGCTGAACTTAGTTAAGCATCTTTCCTACATAATAGACCCTGAAATAAATTCAGGGTGACGAATGGTTGAAATAGTTTTCTAAGGCCTCATTGGAATGAAGACTGAAGGCTTATCATAGAACTAATCTCCATCATCCATCTCACATCTTCCATTATTACATCCCCTAAAGCCCTGTATTATTCCTGAATAACTTAATGGCAATGGCCAGTAATATCACCCCAAAAGCTTTACGCAGGATGTTTAAACCCGATTTTCCGAAAAGTTTTTCCAGTCTGTTGGTATTTTTCAGTACAAAATAAACAAACAGCATATTTAGGATAATCCCAACCAGGATGTTCTGGGTGTGGTATTCTGTTTTCAACGAAAGGAGGGTGGTCATCGTTCCGGCGCCGGCAATTAAGGGGAATGCCAATGGCACAATCGAAACCGTTTCGGGTGCTTCTTCCTTAAAAATGGTAAGACCCAAAACCATTTCCATAGCGATAAAAAAGATCACAAAAGAGCCTGCAATCGCAAAAGATTCTACGTCGAGTCCGATTACTTTTAACAGCGATTCGCCTACAAATAAAAAGAGGATCATTAGGCCCGCCGCTACCAGCGATGCTTTTTCCGATTCGATATGTCCGGCCTTTCTGCGCAGTTCGATCACAACGGGAATGGCGCCCAGAATATCGATAATTGCAAACAGTACCATCGTTGTAGATAGGATCTGGCTTAAGTTGAACTTCATAAAATCGAGTTTCATAGCAGGACAATTTTAAGCAAAGGTAGCGGAATTTGTCTCAAATCCTCAATTGTGCTATTATTTATTAGAAACCTTAGTTCAATTAATATTTATACATTTTGACTGATTTTAGGCTCCTTTTCCTGACGCGATCGTCATGCTGAATTTATTTCAGCATCTTTCCTGCTTGATAGACCCTGATCCCGAAGTTTCGAGACAGGGTGAAGGCCATTTAGGTTAGAAATAGAACTGTGTTCTCAACGTAAGTACATTATCTTTTCTATCAGCTGTATAGCCTTCAATCTGGGTCGATTCGTTTTTAATCATATCGTAATAAAGTACGGCTTTAAAATGTGGGTTAAAATGATGCAAAAAGCCGAAGCCAAAAGTATCAAAGCGCACATCTGTCGGCGAAAGGCCTTTATTACTGCTGATATCCATTCCCTTTACCTTCGAATTGGGATCGTACCAGTCGTATTTCAAAATTAGCTGGTTATCGGTACTGTTTAGCGTTTGTACAAAAGTGAGATAGGCACCGTTAAAAGTACGGGTATAGAATGGCAAAGCAACGGCCTTATTGTCAACAGGATAAGATCCCGGGGTAGTTGAAGTTGTTGAAGTACCCGTTTGCAGGCCCGATATTACTTCTGCCCTAAGCTCCGATTTCCAGCTTTTTGTGTTGGTAGCTAATTGGATATCGGCACCGTAATACCTCCTTGGGGCTACCTTGTTGACGGTTGAAGATGATGAATCTTTAACCATCCGCCATACATTGTTTGTTTGCTCCATTTTATAGCTAACAGGCAAACGGTGATCTAAACCACCCTGTAGCGTACTGATACCACCGGCAATGGTAAAGTTGTTAAAGGCATAAGTTTTATGGCTTAACCTAAAGATAAAATCCTTACTGTTATCGAATTCTCCGTTGCCAGCTAATCCCTGGCCATTGTAGATCCCAAAATCGAATACTAAATTTTTAAGTTTGGCATCCTTCCATCTTGGATTTAAACTAAAGGTAACACCCAGGTCGCGTTCGGTTCTCATTAAAATCTGCGACATCCGGCCGCGTTCTGGTGCTTCGCGCACTGAAGATGATAGCTGGAGTTCGTTTCCGAAAGGGCGGCCCGAAAGGCCGAGGGTAACGGCCAATATCTTCCATTTATTTTCGTAATAGCGCCCCCAGAAATCCCTTACCGCAACTCCCTGTTCGGTACCATCAAACTGCAGCACAAAATAAGTTGATGGAGCACCGTCATCTGTTAAAAGCATATAATCGGCCCTCAAGCGCCCCCTTCGTAACCTAAACCTATTATTGGTAAAATCGCCAAAATTGCCGCCTTGGTACTCCGCTTGCGTACCTTTCGATTGGGCAAACTGGAATTGGGGTTGCAAATAACCGCTAAATGATAAAGAACCGTATTTTTTCGAGATAATGAGTAAATGGTTAACTGTAGTAGAGTCCATTACATCATTAATTGTTCTTTGGGCATAACTAATTGAAGAAAATAGCATAAGAAAAGCAATGGTTACAAAAAATACCCTTTTTAATCCGGTAGAATGGCGGTTCATGTTATCGATTTTTTGCAAAGGTAGCTTTATTAACAATTATTTAACATAAAAAAAAGCCCCAACTTGCGTTGAGGCTTCTAAAAATATTATAATGGTTTACAATTCTGGTCTCGGTGGATCTACTGGCTCAACTACTTTGCCGGTATTTCCAAGAACAGAGTTCTTTTTACCATAGAAGAAATAAATTGCAATGCCCAATGCCATCCAGATCGCTAACCTGATCCAGGCTTCGATAGGTAGCGACGACATTAAGTAAACGCAAACAATGATACCCATAATCGGTACGAAAGGAACCAATGGGGTTTTGAAAGGACGAGGCCTGTCAGGATCTGTTTTACGCAATAACATTACACCGATACATACCAATGAGAATGCGAACAAGGTACCGATAGAAACCATGTGGCCTAAATCGGTAACAGGAACAAAACCAGCAAAAATACTTACGAAAAGCATAAAGAAAATGTTGGTTTTGAAAGGAGTTCTGAATTTAGAGTGGATACTGCTGAAGAACTTTGGTAACAATCCGTCTTTAGACATGGTATAGAATACCCTTGATTGTCCCATCAACATCACCAATATTACAGAGGTATAACCTGCTAAAATTGCAATAATCAAGCCCATCTGCAACCAGTTATAACCGGTAACTTTAAAAGCAGTAGCTGCCGGAGAAGCATCACCTTTAAAAACGCTAAAAGGTACCAAACCTGTCATTACGTGTGCAAACAGTACGTATAAAATGGTACAAACCACTAACGATCCCAATATACCGATAGGCATACCTTTTTGTGGATTTTTTGCTTCCTGTGCTGCAGTAGAAACGGCATCAAAACCGATAAAAGCAAAGAATACCAATGCTGCACCGGCTGCAATACCCGAAATTCCGAACTCACCTTTAACACCAGTGTTTTTAGGGATATAAGGCGTGTGGTTAGCCGGGTTGATAAATTTCCATCCAAGAACGATGAAAATGATTACTACCGCTACTTTTACAATTACCAAAATGTTGTTAAGGCTCGCCGATTCTTTTGTACCGCGGATTAACATTAATGAAAGTAACGAAACGATAACCACAGCCGGAAGGTTGATACCTCCGCCATCTACTTCTGCAAACGATTTGGTTAAATAGAGCGGCATTTCCATGCCAAACTCGTGCAATAATTTATTAAAATATCCTGACCATGAAACACCCACGGTTGCGGCCCCCAGTGCGTATTCCAGCACAAGATCCCATCCGATAACCCATGCCATAAACTCACCCATGGTAGCGTACGAATAGGTGTAAGCACTTCCGGCTACGGGGATCATTGATGCAAATTCGGCATAACATAATCCTGCAAAAGCACAGCCAACTGCGGCTAATACAAATGATAAGGTTACGGCAGGTCCAGCGTGGTCGGCTGCAGCAATACCTGTTAAAGAAAATAAGCCTGCGCCAATAATAGCTCCAATACCCAGTGCAACAAGACTGGTGCTGCTCAGTGTCCGTTTAAGCGTGCCTTCACCGCTTTCAGCAGATTCTGCTATAAGCACATCAATAGGCTTTTTTAAATTCATAATTAGTTTAGTCTTTTATGTTTGTTTATTTTTTATGATAATAAGCGGTAAACCTAAATAAAAATTACCAAAAAGTAAAAGGGATTCTTTTAAAATCCCCCTTTCAGTTGTATTGTCTCTGTGATTTTACAACTAATGATTCAATGTATCGGTGGTATTGATTAAAGTATCGGTTTTTATGTTGCCCAAACTATCGGTTTTTTGCTCAATTCTGATTTCTTTCCTAACTTCTTGCTGATGTTCGCCTGCAATTGCCTTAACTGCGATGTAAGGAGCAATAACCAGCGAAACAATCGACATTAATTTGATCAAAATGTTCATCGAAGGCCCCGAAGTATCTTTAAAAGGATCGCCAACGGTGTCTCCGGTAACAGAAGCCTTGTGCGGTTCTGATTTTTTGTAATGCATCTCTCCGTTGATCATTACACCCTGCTCGAAAGATTTTTTGGCGTTATCCCAGGCACCACCGGCATTACTCTGGAAAATTCCCATCAATACTCCGGTAACGGTTACGCCGGCCAATAAGCCGCCCAAAACTTCCGGACCAAAGGTGAAACCAACAATTACAGGCGTAATTAAAGCAATTGCTCCCGGCATCATCATTTCGCGGATTGATGCTTTTGTAGAAATGGCCACGCATTTTTCATATTCAGGTTTTGCTTTGTACTCCATAATGCCCGGAATTTCCCTAAACTGGCGGCGTACTTCCTGTACCATATCCATCGCGGCTTTACCAACCGCCTGGATACATAAGGCAGAGAAAATAAAAGGGATCATCCCACCAACAAACAATCCTGCCAAAACAGGGGCCTTATAAATATCGATGGCCGAAATGCCTGCGATACCCACAAAAGCTGCAAATAAAGCCAACGAGGTTAAAGCAGCTGATGCAATGGCAAAACCTTTACCGGTTGCAGCTGTGGTATTGCCCACGGCATCTAAATTATCGGTACGCTCGCGTACTTCTGGTGGCAATTGGCTCATTTCTGCAATACCTCCGGCGTTATCTGCAATCGGTCCGAAAGCATCAATGGCCAACTGCATGGCCGTAGTGGCCATCATGCCGGC
>NZ_DJDT01000041.1 GCF_002432345.1 Pedobacter sp. UBA5917 | reverse complement strand
GCCAATCAGTTTGTGATTACCGATACACTTTCGAGCTCAGCCGATGATACTTTGAGGGTAGTAAACTATAAAATCCCTTATATGGGCAACGCTAAGAGCACATTTAATATCCCAACATGGAATTTGCCCGGTTTAAGCCCTTTTAACGGTGCAAACGTAAACAGTTACAGTAATTTACAATCATCTGTTTTGGCTGCTGCACACCCTTTTATGTTAATGGATTACGCTGAAGTTTGTTTTATGAAAGCCGAAGCCAAAGAATTGGGACTGGGCGGTACCAAAACATCAGAGCAGTATTATCTTGATGGGATCAATGCCAATTTTGCGTTTTGGGGATTAAGCAATTCCGCTGCGGCCTATACGGCTGGCAATGGAATTAAGTGGAATACTGCCGGCAAGGGTTACAATAATTTCTGGGGACTGGTTAATTCAGATATCCCACAGAACAATATGGCCAAAATATGGGTGCAGCGCTGGTTAAATTATTATCCTGATGGTGCTTACGAAGCCTGGACCTTACAGCGCCGTACCAATAACCTTAAACTTGTTCCGCATACCAATCCGGCCAGTGCTGTGTTAAACAATCCGTTCCAGGAAATCCCTGATCGTTGGGAATACCCGGTAATTGCCGAAAGAAATATTGAAGCCTACAGACAGGCACTGGTGATTTTGGGCAGTCCGCAGGATTCGCCTGAAAAAGCCTTAAAGTTTGCCGCACCTTATGTACACCGCAACTGGAGCCTGGCACAACCGTTTTTCGATGCCCGTTTTGAGCAGAAATGGTTTGGTAATACCATCCAGGATTTAACAGCCGCAGGAATAACCTACACCATTGTAAATAAATTTTTAAAGCCTTAACCAGATCAATATGAACAGCAGATTAAAAAATGAAAGGTTTGAAATGGACAGCAATAAAAAAACAATGAAAAAATTAAATAAATACAGGTACCTGGGGCTAATGGCACTGGTTACTTTCACTTTTGCCTGTAAAAAAGGTAGCGATCAGCCTTCGGTTGATGATAATGTGCTCAATTATGAAATCGAGATCAAACCGCCAACACGCAATTATATTTTAGGGGCATTTTATACCAACTTTGGTTCTGGCTTTAACGCCAATATCAAAGAGGTACCCAGCATTGGCAAATATGCCTATCCGAATGCATTGCCAACCACTATTCCCGCTTCGGGCGTAAACGTAATGACGGAGCAGATCAACATGGCCAAAAAAGCAAAGCTCGATTATTTTGTGTTTTCGGTGCGTTCTGCAAACCTCGATTTTAACAATTACCGGAACGACTCGATTACGGTAAATGCCTTTTTAAATGCGCCGAACACGAAAGACATGAAATTTGCACTTTCCTACAACCTTAATACGGCCTCTTTGGGCATCAGCAATACCATTGCCATCGAAACCCTGCCGGCAAGGCTCGAGTCTTTTTATAAGGATTTCCAAAGGATGGGTGCCGATCCTAACAGTTATTTTAAAAAGGATAATTACATGAAGGTTAACGGTAAAACGCTCGTAATCATCAATAATGCACAAAATCTGAATGCAAATGATTGTCCGGCAGTGTATAAGGAAATCCGCAGAAGACTGTCGTTATTGGGCTTTGAGCTTTATATCGTGGGCATGCAGGATCGTTGGTCGCCGCCACAGCGCTTTTACTACCGTTTTCAGAACTGTGTTGATGCCATGTACGAATACAATATGATCGATACCCGCGATTACGACCGTTACTTTTTGTTTCTGCAGAATGTAGATCAGGGCTGGAGATACTGGAAAAGTATGTTGCAATCATGGAATATCGAATTTATCCCGAGCATATCGCCGGCCTTCAATAACCTGATTACGAACCCGGCAAGCAGAAATCCTAACTTTTTAAGAAACGACGGTGGTTTGTTCTACCGGAAATTCTGTAATGTGGCCAAAGATAATGCTTCGTCAAGCGGATTGATTTTTATCGATTCGTGGAATAATTATAACCTCGATACGCAGATAGAATCAACGCAGGGTTATGGCGATTTATATTTAGATATTACCAGACAGGAGTTTAAGTTGAATTAATTTCAGTTAGTTGGAAGACCGGGGACGGAGGTCCGAGGATTGGGCTCCCAAAAACGTCGTCATTTCGAGCGGAGTGCAACGAAGTCGAGAACCACGGAGTGCTCAGCGCAGCTAAATCTGCCTCGAGATAGATCTCTCCACTTCACTACGTTCCGGTCGAGATGACGGTAACTTTATAGGAAACTGTCATCCTGAACGTAGTGAAGGATCTTTATCATCACTAGATTCTTCACTGCGTTTATAACGACAAAACCATTTTTGCCAAAAAAACAAAATACATGTTCAAAAAGAAATATTACATCCTTTTAATCACCCTAGCAATAAGCACGATAGCTGTTCAGGCAAAAATCAAAATCGCCTGTATCGGTGCCAGCATTACCTATGGGGCAGGAATAGCGCAACGCGAAACCAATGCTTACCCTGCGCAGCTTCAGAAACTGATGGGAGGTAATTACGAAGTGCGTAATTTTGGAATCAGCGGTACCACATTGCTATTAAAAGGCGATTATCCTTATCAAAAAACGGTAAAGTTTAACGAAACATTGCAATGGAATCCCGATATAGTAATCATCGATCTCGGTGGTAATGATGCCAAAGCCATTAACAGGAAATACATAAGCGACTTTAAGACGGATTATATGAACTTGATCGGAAGTTTTAAACAGCTCCGCAATCAGCCCAGGATTGTACTATTAACGGCTATGGTTTCTTTCGTAAAAGATTCAGCAGGTATCTGGGATCCCGTAATTACAAAAAAGATTAACCCATTGATACAGGAGATTGCTTTTGCGGCAAAAGTAGAAGTGATTGATATGCATGCTCCCTTGATTAACCATCAGGAACTATTTCCCGATTTGCTGCATCCGAACGCCGAAGGAGCATCCATTATGGCCAATACCGTTTACAGTTGTTTAAGTATAAAAAGAGATCCCTCTTTCGATATTTTCTCCAGATTATCCAATCCCTTAAAGATTTCCGGTTTTTTTGGTTACGAATGTGCCGATTTTAATTTTGAAGGCAGAAATTGTAAAGTGGTTAAGCCAAAATCAGCTGCTAAAGGGCATCCATGGGTGTGGAGGGCACGCTTTTGGGCACACGAACCACAGGCTGATATTGCCCTGCTCGAAAAAGGTTTCCATATTGTATACTGCGATGTGGCCGAGCTATTGGGCAATCAAACGGCCATCGATATCTGGAATGCTTATTACAATCTTTTGGTAAATGCAGGATTGAATAAAAAAGCGGTGATGGAGGGAATGAGCCGTGGTGGCATATATGTTTTCAATTGGGCTGCCGAAAATCCCGAAAAAGTAGCCTGTGTTTATGTCGATAATCCCTTATTGAACATTTCGGGATGGGCGGGCGCTATACTGGAAAGCGGAAAGCCAAATGATATGGTAAAGGCATTTATGACCGGTTTCGGTTTAAAAGATCTTACGGAAGTAAAGAATTTTAATAAAAACCCCACAGATCGCACTGCCGAAATTGTGAAAGGGAAATACCCGATATTGATCTTGTGTGCCGATGCCGATGAGCAGGTAAAACCATCAGAAAATACATTGGATTTTGAACGCAAAATATTAGCTAAAGGTGGACAGATAAAAGTGATCCATAAATCTGGATCGGCGCATCATCCCCACAGTTTACCCAATCCGAAACCTATTGTCGATTTTATTTTAAATGCCACGGCTAAATTATAGCAGTGATTAATTTTTGTAGTAATATTTTATTAAATAATTGGATTTTTTTGTGGTAATGCGCTGATTATTAATTATTAATGTTGATCTGGTTTGTTTTGATAACCGTTTCGTTACAAATAACAAATTTCTATTAATTGTTTATTAATACTTTTTTAAGCCATTCTTCTAAATTCACCATCTGTTAAACTAACCAGATTAAACCTACTTTATGAAAAAGATTACATCCATCAGCAGTCTGATTGTACTCGCCATTTTACTTTTCAGCAACAGCTTGTCTGCCAAAAAACAGAAAGTTCTTATTTTCTGCAAAACAGCAGGCTTTCACCACAATGCCATTGCCGATGGGGTGAAAGCCATTATCAAGTTGGGTGCCGAAAACGATTTCGATGTAGATAGCACTACAAATGCAACCAATTTTAACGCAACTAACCTTAAAAAGTATAAGGCCGTAATTTTTCTGAGCACCACCGGTGATGTATTGAACGATAGCCAGCAAAAAGCTTTCGAAGAGTACATTCAGCATGGTGGCGCTTTTGTTGGCGTGCACGCTGCAACCGATTGCGAATACCAATGGCCCTGGTATGGCAAGCTGGTTGGGGCCTACTTTGCCGGTCACCCTAACCAACAGGATGCCGAACTGAACGTAATCGATAAAAATCACCTGTCAACCGAAATGCTTCCGGCTTTATGGAAAAGAAAAGACGAGTGGTACAATTTTAAAACCCTTGCCAACGACCTTAAAGTATTGATTACCATTAATGAAAAAAGCTACGATGCCGGTAAAGCCAAAATGGGCGACGACCATCCCATGGCCTGGTACCATACTTACGATGGCGGCAGGGCTTTTTATACCGAACTGGGCCATACCGAAGCTTCTTATACCGAACCATTGTTTCTCCAGCATTTATTGGGAGGAATTAAATATGCGTTAGGCCGTAAAAAATAACCACAACACACAAATAAAAAATGAAAAAGAACAAAAGAATTGTATTGGGTATAATGTTGCTATCAGGTTTCATTTATACCTGTAAAGTTACCCAAACAGCCCTTAAACGCGATGCTGATGGAAAAATCATCGTCAATACCAATCCTTCTCCGGCTTATCTCTCTCCGGAAGAAAGTATGAAAACCATCCACCTGCAGAAAGGATATCATTTAGAACTGGTAGCCAGCGAACCGATGATCCACGAACCTGTTGCCATTGTATGGGATGGGAACGGCAGGATGTATGTTGCCGAAATGAATACCTATATGCAGGATGTTGATGGAACAGGGGAGATGAAAGCTGTATGCTCGGTTAAAAGGCTCGAGGATACCAACGGCGACGGAAAAATGGACAAATCAGTCGTTTTTATTGATAACCTTGTGCTTCCCCGTATGATTTTAACCCTTGATGACCGCTTATTGGTAAACGAGACCAATTCTAACAATATTTATAGCTACCGCGATACCAATGGCGATGGCGTGGCTGATGAGAAAAAAATGGTATTTAATAACGATGCTATCAATACCGGTAACCTCGAACACCAGAAAAGCGGTTTAATCTGGAATATCGACAATAAAATTTATGTTACGGTAGAAAACGCCCGTTACAGCTATGATAACGGACAGATTAAACGCGAATTCCTGCCAGAAGGTGCAAGCGGACAATGGGGACTTACCCACGATGATTATGGCAGGTTGTACTTTTCTGCTGCAGGTTCCGAAACTCCTGCTTTAAACTTTCAGCAGAACCCTGCTTATGGCAGACTTGATTTTAAAGATCAGTACAACGACGAATTCCAGGCAGTATGGCCGATTATTTCAACCCCTGATGTACAGGGTGGGGTTAGCCGCCTGCGTCCGGATAGTACACTGAACCACTTTACCGGCTGTACGGGGCAATCTATTTTCAGGGGAACAGCTTTACCGAATGATGCAAGGGGTGATCTGTTTATCTGCGAGCCGGTTGGCCGTTTAATCCGCAGGGCAAAAGTGGCCAATACTGCCGGAAAAATTACCTTAACCAATGCCTATAACAAAGAAGAATTTATTGCTTCTACCGATATGAATTTCCGTCCGGTTAACAGTGTAACCGGTCCTGATGGTAGCCTTTACATTGTAGATATGTACCGTGGGATTATCCAGGAAGGAAACTGGACAAAACCGGGCAGCTTTTTAAGAAGCAAAATCGTTCCGCGTGGTTTAGACAAAAATATTGGTCGCGGCCGCATTTACCGTGTGGTTTACGATGGGATCAAACCTGATAAAAAACGTCCGCAGATGTTAAACCAACCCAGCAGCGAACTGGTGGCTTATCTCGAACACCCAAACGGCTGGTGGAGAGATAATGCACAGAAATTATTAGTGGTACGTGGTGATAAATCGGTTGTTCCGGCATTAAAAACCATGGCTACTACCGCTGCAAATCCGTTAGCACGTATCCATGCCCTTTGGACGCTTAACGGTTTAAAATCGCTTGATGAGCAAACTTTAAACCAGGGTTTAAAAGATAAAGATGCCTCGGTAAGGAAAACCGCAGTTTGGATCTGTGATGATAAATTGAGGCAAGGCAATACCAGTTTATTAACTACGCTGGCCGCACTTAAAAACGATCCTAGCGAAGATGTGCGTTTTCAGCTTGCACTAAGCCTGCGTTATGCAAAATCAGATCAATCGAAAGCTTTATTGGCCGATGTTCTGGCACAGAATAACAATGTTCCGGTTCTGGTAGAATCGCAGAAGAAGTACCAATCGGCCATTGATGCCAAAGCAGCTTCGGAGCGGAATGCCAAATTAATGGCAGAAGCCGACCGTAAACTGGTAACCGAAGGCGGATTGATTTTTAAACAGTTGTGTGCCACCTGCCACGGTGCTGATGGAAAAGGTGTTTCAATCGGTGGGAAAGATATGCCTGCACCACCGCTTGCCTCATCAAAAGATGTAACCGGTGATCCGCAGAAACTGATCAAAATATTGCTTCATGGACTTTCGGGGCCGATAAACGCTAAAACCTATCCGGATGTAATGCCTGCATTGGGTTTTAATACCGACGATTATATTGCTTCGGTTTTGAGTTACATCCGTAACGATTTAGGCAACAAAGCCAGTACCATTAAACCAGCCGATGTAAAGAAAGTCCGCGATTTACATGCCTCGCGCACCAAGCCATGGACAATAACCGAACTCGAATCATCTAAATAAAACCTATAAAAAACAATATGCCAAACATTCAAACCAACAAATTATTTTGGGCAAGCTGCCTTGCCCTGCTCGTAACCTCGCTTTCTTTCGGGATCAGGGCGGGCATGATGGGGCAGCTTGCCAACGAATTTCAGCTCAATGCCACACAATTGGGCACCATTACCGCTACAGCCTTTTGGGGTTTCCCTCTGGCCATCATCATTGGCGGTTTCATTGTAGATGCCGTGGGCATGAAACGCCTGCTGGTTGCTGCTTTCGTATTCCACCTGGCCGGTATCGCCTTAACCATTTTTGCACAGGGCTATTGGAGCCTGTTCCTTTCTACCTTGCTTATCGGCATTGCAAACGGAACGGTTGAGGCAGCCTGTAACCCTTTGGTGGCAACCTTATTTCCGGAAAATAAAACCACAAAATTAAACCACTTTCATTTATGGTTCCCTGGTGGCATTGTAATCGGTACGCTTGTGGTAACCCTTTTCGTAAAAGTTGGTTTCAGCTGGCAATGGCAGGTAGCGGCCATGTTGTTGCCTACACTGGTTTATGGTTTTCTTTTTTCTAAACTCGATTTCCCGAAAACCGAACGTGTTACCTCAGGTTATAGCACATCCGATATGTACCGCGCCGTATTGTCGCCGCTTTTTATTTTTATGTTCATCTGCATGTTCGGTACGGCTATTACCGAACTTTTTACCGGACAATGGATCGGTTTACTACTGAAAAACGTAACCGATAATGCTTTGCTTTTACTTACCCTTACTACAGGGATTATGGTTATCGGCCGTGCATTTGCCGAACCGGTTGTACATAAACTGGCTCCGCAGGGTGTTTTGCTGTTATCGGCCATATTTGCTGCCAGCGGATTATACATGTTGAGTACGCTTACCGGAAGTTCAATTTTCCTTGCCGCCATTGTATTCGGGATAGGTGTATGTTATTTCTGGCCTACCATGATCGGTTTTGTGGCCGAAAACATCCCCGGATCAGGGGCATTGGGGCTCAATTTAATGGGTGGGGCAGGTATGTTTGCCGTTTCTATCTACACCGTGTTTATGGGGAGTTTTTACGATAAATTGATTGTAAAACACCTTCCGGCGGGTGCCGATCTTAAAGTTTATTCTAAAGCTTCGGAAGGTTCGCTACTGGCGCAGGACCTTAACGAAGCCAAAAACATGGCCGGACCAGAAATTTTACAGGCTACATTGGTAATTCCTTTGATACTGGTACTGGCCTTCACCGGATTATTACTTTATATGCGCTCCAGAAAACTCAGGGCATCAAAATCTTTACATGTAATTTAAACAAGCTTCTACACCAATTTACGATAACCTTTAACCCATAAATGAAGAACCTATTCAGATCCTGTATTGTCCTTTCCAATATTGTATTGCTCTCTCTTAATACCCTTTTACCAGCGCGGGCGCAGGAAAAAAATAACGATGGGGCCGGAAACCTCAAATATATAGATCCCCGTATCGGTAATGTCGGTCAGCTGTTGCAGCCTACCCGGCCTACGGTACAATTGCCGAACCAGATGATCCGTATGTTTCCACAACGTAGCGATTATATGGACGACCAGATTTCAAGCTTTCCCTTAAATGTTGTTTCCCATCGTTTAGGAGAGGTTTTTTCCATCAAACCATCTGTAAAAAAGATTGAGCTGGCAAACTGGCGTAACCAGTTAACCTACGATTACGATCTTGAAATAACCAGACCGTGGTATTACAGCGCCTTTTTGCTTGATGATGAAGTAAATGTAGAATTTGTACCCGGAAAAAAGACCGGTTATTACCGTTTTGCGTTTCCTGCAAATGCACAGAAATCGCTGTTGCTGGGCACCTATAATCCAGGCGAATCAGCCTATAAATTCATTTCCGATACCGAATTAACCGGATTGGAAACCTATCATGGCAATGTGAAGGTATATTTATATGGCGTTTTTGATGCCGGTGCCAATTTTGGGGTGGTTAAAGGCGGTCAGGTGGTAAATGAGCGGTCCATTGATGGCAAAAGTGTAAAAGCATGGATCAATTTTGATCAGAACAAGTCAAAAAACATCAATTTTAAATATGCCATCTCTTACATCAGTGCCGCTCAGGCCAAAAAGAACTATGATGCAGAATTTGCAGGGCAAAGTTTCGAAAGCATCAAATCGCAGGGCGAAAATGCCTGGGCAAAAGTAATCAACCAAATCCAGACGGCTGGAGGTACCGAAGCCCAAAAACGTTCATTTTATACCGCGCTTTACCGTACTTACGAGCGTATGGTTGATATTACCGAAGATGGCCAGTATTTTAGTGGTTACGATAACAAGATCCACCAAACGAGCCGTCCTTTTTTTGTTGATGATTGGGCATGGGATACCTATCTGGCACATCATCCACTCCGGGTAATCCTAAATCCGGCGCAGGAAGAGGATATGCTTAATTCTTATGTAAATATGTACAGCCAGAGCGGCTGGATGCCTACATTTCCGGTACTTTTTGGCGATCATGTGTGCATGAACGGTTTTCACTCTACCGTGAGTTTTCTGGATGCCCATCGCAAAGGATTGAAAAATTTCGATATGGCAGAAGCTTATAAGGGCATGTATAAAAATGCAACCGAAGCCACCATGTTACCTTGGAAAAACGGTCCTAAAACCGAACTGGAAGAAGTATATTATCAGAAAGGTTATTTCCCCGCTTTACATCCCGGCGAAAAGGAGACCGTTGCAGATGTGCACAGTTTTGAAAAACGCCAGGCCGTGGCCATCACCCTCGGGCACAGTTACGACGATTGGGCTTTGGGCGAACTGGCCAACGATTTGGGCAAAACAGCTGATTATAAAAAATTCAATGCTAGAGGACAGAATTACCGCAATTTATGGGATCCGAAAAAGCAATTGTTTATGCCAAAGGATAACAAAGGAAACTGGATCAATATCGATCCTAAATTTGATGGCGGAATGGGCGGCCGTGATTATTATGACGAAAACAACGGCTGGACTTACGTATGGCAGGTACAGCACGATGTTAATGGTTTGATCGGATTATTCGGAGGGAACAAAAACTTCGAAAATAAACTCGATCAGCTTTTCAGGGAACCGCTTGACAGGAGTAAATATGAATTTAACGCCAAGTTTCCTGATGCTACTGGTCTGGTAGGTCAGTATTCGATGGGGAATGAGCCAAGTTTCCATATTCCGTATCTGTATAATTTCACTTCATCACCATGGAAAACGCAAAGAAGAGTTCGCTTTTTATTGGATACCTGGTTTAAAGATAATGTTTTCGGCATTCC
>NZ_DJDT01000042.1 GCF_002432345.1 Pedobacter sp. UBA5917 | reverse complement strand
TCGAGCGGAGTGCAACGCAGCCGAGAGATCTATCGAGGCAGATCTCTTTCCCGCATATCCCACATCTTGTGATACAAATGCTATTTTTTTTCCGCTCCTATGCCGCGGAGGCATGGTAGTTTTTCACAGTTAATGTTGTTTTTATTTGTGTTCAAGAATGCTGCGCATTTTGGAGCGCCAAAGTACCCAAAGCGCTTCGTCAATCCATTAGGTGCTTCCACACAAGCCCAGTACACATCAAAAAAACACCGGCACTTTGTTTTGTGCAGTAAGTATTGGATAATTTAAAGTTTTTACGAGATCTGCACAAAACCACTGCGTTTTAGGTTTGACAGTGCCAATTGTTCCATTTTACACCTGTTTTTTTGATTTCCCTGCACTTGGGATTGACGGGCGTTCTTCGGTAAAACCAGTTTGTGTCCAAAGCAAGCCAGCATAATGCCTTAAAAAGATGTAAACACACAATAGGAATATTTGGACCATTCCAGTCGAGATGAAGATAATTTAATACTTTCCCCGTATGTAAGCTCAAAATGGCAGTTCTGCCTATTTTTCATTATACTTATAAAATGATTAGCCTGCTAAAAGTTTACCTCACAGCCATATTGCTTTGCTTTTTCCTACCCCTTTTAAAAGCGCAGGAAATGGTAAATATCAAAAATAACACGATAGAGCATTTTTTCAGGTATGGCGAAGTAAGTTATCTGGAAGACCGTAGTGGCGTGATGAACTTCGATGAAATAAGGCTACAGGATAAACTAGGCCGCTTTAAACCCAACGAAGGTTATTATCCCATCAATTTTTCGAGGCCATCAGCCTATTGGTACAAGGTAAAGGTAAATTTTCCATCGGGATTAACCGGGAAACTGGGTCTTATCGAATTTTTCGACCAAACCACTGATGAAATCACTGCTTACTTTCCCGATGCACAAGGCAACTATAAACGTGAGGATGCTGGCGCAAAAACCAGATTCGAAAACCGCCTTTATCAGCATAAAAACTTCGAATTTACGATTACCAACCAGTCAGAGGGTCCTCATATCCTTTATTTCAGGTTAAAATCAGCCAATCATGTGAATGTGATCATCGTTTACCGAACTTTAGAACGTTTTATCCACTACGCCCTGCTCGAATATATTTCTTTCGGTCTTTTTTATGGGATGATCCTTGTTTTCTGTCTCTATAACCTATTGATGTTTTTCGCCACCAGGCTTAAAGAATATGTTTATTATGTACTGTTTATCTTTAGTGTTGGCGTTTACGAAATGAGTGCTGATGGCATTGCCTTCCAGTTTATATGGCCACATTTACCAGAATTGAACAACTATGCCTACGGAACAGCCTTATACTGCATGAGCATTTTTGCCCTCATTTTTACCAAAATATTATTGCAGGTAAAAAAAAGAAACCCAACCTTTTATTTCATTATCCAGTTAACCATCGTTATCAGAACAGTTTATTTTGCCATTTGCCTGTTTGCGAAAAATGAATGGTTCATCTATAAATTCCTCGAATTTATACCGCTTTCAGTAGCCTTTTTAACTGCGGCGGTGATCTGGTACCAGGGTTTTAAACCGGCCCGTTTTTTTGTACTGGCCCATGCTTTTCTTTTTGTTGGCGCAATAATCAAGTTGATCGCGGTACTTGGCTTTGCCGAGGGCTGGCCCGGGGCGGTAAGCCATTACAGCATCAGTTTTGGTTTTATTATGGAAATGGTACTGCTTTCCTTTTCCATCAGCGATCAGGTAAGGTTGTTGAGGAAAGAACGCGACAAAGCCAAAGATGAAGCACTGAAACACATCGAACTGAATGTGGTACTTCAAAAATCGCTCAATGAAGAACTGGAAGAACAGGTGGCCGAGCGCACACGCGAACTGACCATTCAATCGGAAAAGATACGCGAACAGGCCGAATACATATCAAGGATCAATATATTACTTGAAGAGGACAATGTAAAACTCAAAAGCAATATCGAAAAGATAACTGATGCCAGGATCGAATCGATTGAACTCACTTTTGATGAATTTAAACAAAAATATCCCGACCGCGATCAATGCTACAGACTTTTATCGGATATTAAATGGAAAGATGGTTTTGAATGCCGCAAATGTGCAGGCACCAATTATAGTATTGGCCGGAGACCTTTTAGCCGCAGGTGCAAAAAATGTTTCTATGAGGAATCGCCCATGCAGGATACCATTTTTGAGAACAACCGCATCCCGATCAATAAAGCGTTTTATATCGTTTACCTGATGTTCAGTACGCAGGGCAAAATTTCATCCTATCAACTTGCCGAAAAAGTTGGCATCAGGCAAAGTACCTGCTGGGCTTATGCCATCCGGATTAAACATATCCTTGAACAACAGAAACCACATCCAAAAAACAGGAAAAGCAGCTGGATAGACCTGGTGATGAAACACGAACAGAATACCTCATCAAAAACGGACGGTTAATCCCAGAGAAATATTTTTTACATTTTTAACCGCAGCATTAAACTGGGTTGATTGCGTGCTTCCATCATCAAGAAAAAGTTTATCGGTACCATTTCCGGTTTCAGCATGAGCGTATGCTCCGCTCACATTAAACAAAAGATAAGGTTTAAGCTGATAAACAAAGCCTAACAAAACACCAAGCTCATAACCATTGGCGTTTTGCTCAAAACTTAATGGATGTTGAAAGGCATAAATCAGGTTCCAATCTGCCTGGCCTTTATATTTTAACTGATCGTAACTTAATGTAGCATTCAATTTTAATTTAGGCAAAATGGCATATCCCACAGAAACCGCTGTAGAAATACCTGTCCAATTTGTACCATAGCTGGAGTGCAAGGCATTTTCCCCTTCCAAGGCCACCGCATGATCTAAAAGTAAAAGATTTTCTTTTTTATCGGTATAACCGGCCATTACCGCAATTTCCAACTTTTCGCGCAGCAATATTTTATAACCGGCAGCAATACCGAAATTGCTTAAATTCCCTTCATCACTTCTTAATGCGGCGTGATAGGTTTGTGCCTCAAGGTTATCCTCTCCATAATCGGTATCGGTAGCGTTACCTGATTTAATGTAAGCTTTTGCAAAACCGCCACTGATAAACCATCTTTTGGTAAGGTTGATTTTTAGGTCGGCACTTAAAATTGGTCCACGAAGGGCATTCCATTTTACTTCCGACAGGATATTTGGCGATTTGCCGTTTAAATTACCGGCTATAGACCAATGCAAGTTGCTTGATTGATAACCTGAAGATAATGAAAGCGCTACAATAGGATTTTTTTGGGCGTAAAGCGCAATTCCGTAAAACAATAAAAAGGCAGTAAATAATGATCTCATATAAAACGATAAAATATGAAACTTGGCTAGATAAATAATATTCCTTTGGAAGATTTTCTATTTTTACTTAAAAGTCGTCACCCTGAATTTATTTCAGGGTCTATCCAATGCTTGCGCTCGTTCACCCTGATCCGATAGCTATCGGATTTATTTCAGGTTCTATCCAATCATGCTTGCGCTCGTTTCCAAACGAGTGCATAAATAGTTACACGATTTTATCGTTGCAAACGATATCCTATTCAACGTTCGTTAGAAACGACCGTTAGCGGATTTCGAATGAGCAAGGCCGTCATTGCGAGGAGGCTTTTTCAGCCAAGGAAGCAATCTTACAACGTTAGCTACTAGCGCACGCATTAAGATTGCTTCTTTCATCCTTACGTTCGTTTCCAAACGAGTGCATAAATAGTTACACGATTTTATCGTTGTAAACGATACCCTATTCAACGTTCGTTAGAAACGACCGTTAGCGGGGTTTCGGCATCTTTCCTGCACGATAGACCCTGAAATAAATTCAGTGTGACGATTATCGTATTGCTAAAAACAATTAAGAAGCATTCCCCGACCATTTAAAAGTAGCCACCCCACCACCCGGCAAAGTATAGGTGAAATATTGATTTCCCCATTTTACTTTAAAGGTTGCGTTTGATGAACCGTTGTTTAACGCGATTAGCACTTTGCTACCATTGCTGTTCCGGAAAGCCGTGGTCTGAATACTTCCAGAATTATTTGATGAGATACGAACAGCACCCGGAGATACAAATTTTGAAGCATGGCCAACAATATAATAACCAACATTACGGGTTATGCTCGATCCGTTGATGGTAAGTGCGCCTTTAGAAACGGTACTACCGCCAGGCGTATGCGGACCACTGTTCGGATCAGATGCCAGATTCCACTCTAAAGCGGTTCTCGACCAGTTATTCATCGAACCTATAATTACATTCTGCACGTGCCAGGCCAGGTCGCCGCCAAAACTTCCGTTAGAGTCCGTATACTGTTCGGTAAAATACACGTTTTTATTGGTGGCATTTTTTACCGTGGTCATTGCCGAAATATTACCCGCATAAAGGTGAAAAGCCGAGCCATCTACATAACTGCTGTTATTGGCCACATAGATTGGATACTCGGTATTATCACAATTGTGATCGTAGCAGATTATTTTACAATTAAATCCAGCGCCACGTAGTTTAGGGCCAATATAATCGTTGATGAGGCCCAGTTGATTTTCCTTGGTCAATTTCATACTGGGCTCGTTATTTTCATTTAAAGGCTCATTTTGAGGTGTTATGCCCCAAATGGTAATTCCCTGTGCCTTCATAGCGTTCATATAATCAAGCCAGTATTGACCATAGCTTTCATAATTTTCGGCTTTAAGTGTACCTGCCTTGAAAGAGCCATTTGTTTTCATCCATCTTGGGGCTGTCCATGGCGTTGCCAATACTTTTATGTTCGGATTGATGGCCAGGATTTTTTTCAGGATCGGGATGGTATAGGTTAAATCGGGGCCTGATAAGCTGAAAGAAGCACCATCACGATACGTGTACGAATACTCACTCAAATCGGTAGCGCCGATGCCAATACGTACCACCGAAATACCGATACCGCTGGAAGTATTGAAAAGTTCATTTAAGATCGAACTCTGTGTACCTGCCGGCAAATCATTGATCAATTTGGCACTGCCCTGTGTAAGCGTGTAGCCAAAGCCATCAATACCCTGGAAAGTTGATCCTTCATTCACGGTAATTGTAGTTGAGGCCGAACCCGCATTGGTAGAAAAAGTAACATTACCCTGTTGTTGCAGCAATTTGCTCTGGTCGCCGGTAGTCATCCAGATACTTACCGATTCGTTTGCCCTAACGGTTGTAGATTGCCCGTCGGTTTCTTCAACGGCATTCATGTTTTTCCTGCACGAAAACAGCGAGATGCAGAGTGCTGTAGCAGTAAAAAACTGCAGATAGATTTTTCTCATAAGATTAATAATTGGTTAGTAAAAAATATAATTGGTTTTATTTAAGCTTAACGATATAACCTGTTTGTATTTTCAGGCTACCTGTATCAACAACATACATTTAGTAAGCGGCAAATACCTTATTCCAACTACAGCAAATCTATATAAAACAAGACATCAAAACAACAAATTAATTATGTAATTACTTGATAATCAGATAGTAATAAAATTTAATAATACGGATTGATTCCAGTAAACGTTTATAAAAAGCGATTGAAAATCAACAGATTAGGATTAAAACGAATACAAATAGCAGAAGTGGCTTAATACGCTTTGATACAAGAAAATATTTTTGTTTTAAGAGCGAAAAAGCGTATTATCTCTACTGGTTTTTAAAGAAAATTCAGTGTTTAAGCGCTTAAAAGATTCTGCTTAAACGCAATGTTTGTACTTTTACCCAAAAGGTTTAAATATGGATGATCTGGTTAATCAGTGTTTAGGTAAACTCGGAAATGAACTGGTTTCGAAAATCACGACGAAAGGCAAACTCAGGGTATTTCAGCCAGGAGAGGCGATCGTTAAAACAGGACAGGTGGTGAGATATCTGCCAATCGTTTTAAACGGTGCCGTAAAAATATTCAGCGAAGAAAAAACAGCGCACTTCCACCTTTACTATATTAATCCAGGCGAGCCCTGCGTATTCAGCTTCGCTCATTTATTCAGCCTCGAACCCCAAAGTTTTTCTGCATTGGCCGAAACAGAAAGTACATTGATCCTATTAGATGTGAAAACGGCAGAAGAACTCTTTGATAACCATCCCTCGTTTTCGAGGATGATTGTTGCAGCCTACCAGAAACATTATAACCAGTTACTATCTACTATTATTGGGTTAAGCTCCGATCGGCTGGAAGAACGGATATTGAATTTCCTTATCCAAAAAATCACCATCACCAGAAAAAACCCGATTACCATCTCACAACCCGAAATTGCTTCGGACATGGGCACCTCGAGGGAAGTGGTATCGAGGTTGTTGAAAAAACTGGAAGAAAATAAAAAGATTGTCCGCGAAGGAAAAAAAATAAAAGTGCTGTAATGTGATAATGGTCACGCTTTTAAATTTATGCGTACATTAATTTCGTATAAAATTTAAAAGATGTACGAAAATATAGAACTGATCCCTGGTAATTCATTGATTACTGAAACACCAGAACAAGGCCGTGCCCTGGCCGTAAAACTGGCCAGGTTGATTATCAAAAGTACCCAACCAGATGCCAGCGTAAGGGAAAAATTAAGAGGTGTTTATGCAAACGATGCAGCAATGCTGATTGCGATAGGCCAGACAGTTGCAATAGAGTTTGCTACGATTGCTGCTGCCAATGAGTATTGGAAGAAGTAATGCTTCCATGGTCTGTGTCCTTACAGACCGAGGCATTTTGTCATCCTGAGCGCAGCGAAGGATCTCTAACCGATGAAATACAGAACCCAAAAACACTACTTTTAAGGGCTGTGCTTAATTAAAGGCTATGCTAACTCATAACAGATTCTTCGTTGCGCTCAGAATGACAGGAGGTTTATTTAAAATCCGGCACAGGAAATAAATACCCACCAAATAAAATATACGACCATAACAACGTCCAGAAGATGTTGAAAATCTGCGCGGTTACGAAAGTAAATGCCGGTCGGCCTCCCTGTAATTTTACCAATGACGAAAATTTAGCTTCCATACCGATCGAGATAAAGGCTATGGCGAACCAAACCGTGCGTAATCCGTTTAAGGTTGGCGCAACACTTTTCGCGGTAGCAGGCGACAGCAGGAAAGAGAATACCAACGATGCAGCGACAAAGCCCAACACAAATTTCGGGAAACGCTCCCATACAATTTTTAGTCCAGGGCTTTCTGCTTTTACTAAAACTTCACCATTTTCGCCTTTTGGCTTTTTATAAGCCCACCAGATGGCGATAAAAAATGCAGCTACTCCGATAAATACATTTTGCGAGAATTTGGCAATTACCCCAGCCTTAACAGCAATTGGGCCAACTAAATCGCCTGCCGCGGTAACCGTTGCAGTGGTATCTAAAGTTCCGCCCAACCAGGCACCGCCGATTACATCAGGGATGTGAAAATACCTTACGGCCCAGGGCTGGATCACCATCATCGGGATGGCCATAATTAACACCAAAGTAGTTACGTAAGATAGTTTGCGTTTGTCGCCATTAATTGCTCCTGCTGCAACTATCGCGGCAGAAACACCGCAAATGGATACGGCAGATGCCAAAATTACACCGAATTCATCATCCACTTTTAACCTGCGGCTTAACCACAAAGAGAAAAACCAAACGGCTGTTACCACGATAACTGCCTGCACGATGCCGGGCAAACCGGCTTTGATTAAATCGGCCGATAAAATGGTGGTTCCTAAAATTACCAGACCGGTTTTAATGTAGAATTCAGACCGTACGGCTTCTTTTAACCATTCGGGCAGTTTTACCACGTTACCGAGTAGAATACCTATTAACAAAGCAAAAACCACATATTCCAATCCGAAATAAGATACGTTTTTGTTCCCCCCAATGATGAAAGAGATGATGGCAAAAAAGTAGATCAGCGAAAAACCTGCAGCGAATCTGGCCACATTACCACCCGAAAGGGCGATGGCTATGGATGCAAGTGCCAGAAAAATTGCACCTGTTTCTAAAATGAGTAATAAATTTGAACCTGAAAGGATTTTACCAAAGAGATCTTCGGAGGTTGCCCATTTATAAGCAGGTAAAGTAATGGTTGTGCCGCTATTGGTTAAATAAAGTACGGTAGCAATAATAATTGTTCCTAAAATTACCGCCCACCAATCTTCGGTAAGCGATTGTAAAAATGTTTTTTTGTCGGGCGTGATCCCTGCATCTGTTAAAGCTCCTGTAGTTCCCGAAGCATTGTTCTGTGTTGACATAGTGTTTCTTTGTGGTTATCTGATTTTTATGTTGAAAATATCTTTTAATACTCTTTTTGCTGCATTGTAGCCGCACATTCCGTGTACGCCACCTCCAGGCGGGGTAGATGAAGAACAGATGTACAATCCTTTGGTGGAGGTTTTATATGGCGACCATCTTAAAGCCGGACGCGTAAATAACTGCCCGAGGTCTAATATCCCGCCATTAATGTCCCCGCCGATATAGTTGCGGTTATGCGCTTCCATCTGTTCGGTATTCATGGTGTGTTTAGCCAAAATCCGATCTTTAAAGCCAGGTGCAAAACGTTCTACCTGATTTTCGATGATAGCTGTCATATCCTGTTTTGATCCATTTGGAACGTGGCAATAGGCCCAGGCCGTCTGCTTTCCTTCGGGCGCACGAGATGGATCGAACAAACTCTGCTGTGCCAAAAGCACATAAGGTTTTTCTGCCTGTTGGCCTTTACTGGTCGTCAGTTCGCCTGCGGCGATCTCTTCGAAAGTATTGCCCAAATGTATGGTTCCTGCGCCCCGGCATTCTTCGGCAGTAAACGGAATCGGTCCATCCAATGCCCAATCTACCTTAAATACGCCCATACCGTAGCGGTAACGTTCGAGCTGCCATTTGTAAATACTGGAAAATTTATGCCCTGCGATCTGCAATAACTGTTTTGGGGTAACATCAAAAAGTACCGCATGGGCTGACGGTAATTGATCTAAAGAAGTAACAAAGGTCCCGGTTTCGATTTTGCCGCCCAGCGATTTAAAATAACCTGCCAATGCCTCTGCAATAAATTTTGATCCACCTTTGGGTATCGGCCAGCCCTTAAGGTGCCCGCCGGCCAATAATACCAAGCCAATGGCCGTGGTACTTAAATTACTTAAAGGTTGTATGGCATGTGCGGCCATTCCACCAAAAAGTCCGCGGGCATGTTTCTCTTTAAACCGTTTAACAAAACCTGTAGCGCTGCTTAATGCTTTCAAACCGAAACCAGCCATTGCCAATGGATGTTTGGGAAAATGTAAAGGTCCTAAAGCATCTTCATCAATCAATGGCCAGGTAGCCGTGATGCTCTCCATCAAAGAAGTATAGGTTTTAGCATCGGCACCCAAATATCCGGCTGTTTTTTGGATAGAATGATCGAGTATGGCAGCAGTACCATCATCAAAAGGATGTGCCGCAGCCAAAGTAGGCTGCAGGTATTCCAAGCCATGCTCAGCCAAAGGCAGAGTTTTAAAAAATGGCGAAGCCAGTGCCATCGGGTGAATGGCCGAACATACATCGTGCGTAAAACCGGGCAAAGTGAGCTCGGCCGAACTCAATCCGCCGCCAATTACGTTTTTACCTTCTATAATTAAAACGGAAAGTCCCTGTTGCTGCAAAAGGATGGCCGCAGCCAATCCGTTTGGCCCCGATCCTACTACAATTGCATCATAATCCCGTTTTTCTAATTTCATCTGGTTATTTTATGGTTTCCGGTTTAAATAAAACGGTTCCGTCGTTTTTAATCTGCCATGCCGTAATGGGGTTCATGTGGTATCCGCCCAGGTTTACACCACGGGCTTCTGCCAATTGCGCCAAAGTAGGTTGCAAATAGCCTGTTTCGTCGGTAACACGACTTAATATTTCAGTGGCTTCCCCTTTCCAATCCCATAGGTACCTGAAATAAGTATGTGCTTTACTTAACACGGGTTCCTGTAAATTGGCCAATTGCCAGGTTTTTCCGGCATCGGTGCTTACTTCTACTTTTTCTACCTTACCCCTACCGCTCCAGGCAATTCCACGTATTTCTACCCAACCCTTATTTACCTTTTGGGGATAAGATGGATAGGTGATAATGGAACGCGCATCCAACTCAAAGCTAAACATTCTGATTTTATCTTTTACAGGGTAAGTATATTTTGACGTTTCTTCCCTGGTCATGTAAGGTTCTTCCGAAAGTTCGATACGCCTTAACCACTTGATATTCATGTTGCCTTCAAAACCGGGCAAAAGTAACCTCATGGGGTAACCCTGCTCGGGCCGTATAGCTTCACCGTTCTGTGCATACACAATCATGGCATCATCCCAGGCTTTTGCGATGGGGATGGTACGCGTCATTATGGCGGCATCAGAGCCTTCGGCCAGAAACCATTTGGCTTTATCGCTAATGCCTACTTCATTGAAAATGGTGGAGAGCATTACACCCGTCCACTCGCTTTGGCTGGTAAGTCCGAGGATATCTTGCGGAGTCATTTCGGCTTTCCCTGTACGGAAATTACCGGCACATTCGATAAAACAGGTGCGGGTAACAGATGGAAACCTTTTGATATCGGCAAGGGTAAATTTCATTGGGTTTTCGACCAAACCATGAATGAGCAATTCGTGTTTTGCCGGATCGATGGTTGGAATACCTGCATGATGACGTTCGAAATGAAGATCGGCCGGCGTAATGGTGCTGTGCAGATCCTGCAAGGGAGTGCGCGAAGAAATATCAGAAGGTTTGCGTACGGACTGCTCAAATGGGGAGCGTTTTCCCACTGGACTTGGCCCTGGACCAACAGTTTTAGTCGGATCATCAGCAATTTCAGGTAAAATCGAATTTTCAGCCAACTTTTCATCAGCAAATAACGATTGTACAGGTAAAACTGCAGCAGCAATTACCCCGCCCAATAAGGTTCGCCTGCTGATTTTACCAGTGGCTACTTTCTGATCTTTATTTCCGCTCTTTTCCATTATTTTATTTCGGGGCCTCCTTTGCGGTCGTCCATAATAAACAGTTTTTTTGCTGGCATTACCACTTTATAGAGGTTTTTAGCATCGAGTACCACATCTGCTTTGATAATTTTGTTAGCATTGAGCAGATAGGCGGTTATGCTGTATACCTCATCGTTACTTAGCGAGCCAGGCATATTATAGGGCATGGCGCGGCGCATATAATCGAACAAAGTAGTGGCATAAGGCCAGTAATTACCAATGGTTTTAGGTTTGCTGGTGGCCGATGTATCGCCAACCAAAGCATTTCCGGGAAGTTTTACACCAGGCTTTTCGATACCATCAACACCATGGCACATTGCGCATTTTTGAGCATATAATACCCTGCCTTTTTTTACATCGCCCTGCCCTGCCGGCAATCCTTTTCCATCCGGGCGAACATCGATATCCCATGCGGCAATTTCCTGTGCGGTAGCGGGGCGGCCAAAACCAAATTTGGCAGGCCGCTTTAAGCTATCGGTTAATGGCAATTGAGCCTTCATGGGCATAAATGCCGTTTTTAACGACATTAATAACAACATTACAGGGCATGCGAGTATGAGTACCGTTTTTTTGTTCATCGCTTTAATATTTACCGGCACTCAAAGTGCTTTTCGGCAATACATATTGTCGGTCGTAACGATCGAGCACAACATAAATAGAGTCTTTTCGCTCGTTGATACCTGAAAGGATAACCCTCGAACCGTCTGTAGTCTCATATTTCAATACCATGCGATGGCGTTTTACTTCCCTTTGTTTTTCGGCAAATTCACGATCCCGGCGGGTAGACCAGGCTGCTTTATCGATCATTTTATTTTCATCGCCAATGTGCTGCCATGCGGTTTTACTGATCCAGTTATCTTCTTTTGGTTTTGCCTCTTTAGCCTTGTCGGCACCTTTACGTCCGCCCCTTAAAGCCATCACATTTTTATCCTGCAGGTAAAGTACTTTATCTACGGTATCGGCATAATAATGAAATGCCCTTTGGCCACCGGCAACACCACTGATTTCGAAAGTACGCTGGATATCGCGCATCGGACTACCGCCACCGTTTGAAGGATCGATGAGTACCGGACGATTGATTTTGAAGGTAAGCGTGGTCCAGTTTTCGAAAGTAGCTTCCTGCCATCGGGTAGAATCGAGCGGATTAAACGGAATAACTTCTCCGTTAATTTTAAATTCGCTTACACGGTAATTTCCCCTTAGTTTTTTAACGCCAGCAGTTGCAGGCTGTTTATAAGGGTCGTATTTAAAATTGATCACCTCGGTATAGGTAAGTACACCGAAAAAGATCACAAAAGTAAGCACCTTTAGGGTAATGCGGCTGTATTTTAGCCATGGTTTTCTAAAATCGGGGTACACCCTGAACGGAACGGTATAACGTTCGAGAATGAGCAGGTTGTATAATTTAGGAAAATCATCGGCAGCGATAAACAGCCCGAGCAGCACAAAATAAAAGGCGTACACATGTACACCGCCGTCATAAGCGTAGTTTACGAAAGTGATATCGCCTAGCGCGGCCGCTAAAAGTATAGCTCCAAATGTGCTGGTTTTACGGAAGAAAAGCATGCCACCGGCAACAATTTCGACCACACCACCAAAAACCTGGTACCATGGCACCACACCTACGGAAAGCCAGTATATTTTTTGGGCGGTAAAATCGCCAAAATTACTGTTGAGCAAACCCAGTGAGGGATAAGGCATCTGAGTAGGGAAAAGTTTGGTGAATCCGAAACCGATAATCCCGATGCCGGCGCGGTAACGCACCACCACCCTGATCCAGTAATAAAGAATGTGATAGGATTTGCGCTTGCGGTCAAATGCTGTCCAAATTAGTGCACCTACCAAAGCAAACACCAGTGCGATGCCCCAATCTGTATAATCGGCCAGAAAACTTCTTTTTGGTGGTAAAGCTGTACTGCGATCGCTTTTGGTTTCAGTTTTTTTAACACCACCATTTTCTGTTTTATTTTTTCTCGCACCGTCTTTTTTAGCTGGTTCATCACCAGATGGCGAATCGGTAATATCACGCGAACGCTGATTGCCGAAAAGTGATAAAAAGCTGGGCTGGAAACGGGCGATATCGTACAAATCGCGGTAATGCGGCCTCGACCAATCCAGGGTAAAAACATTTTTATACCAATTGGCCGAAAAAGGGATAGACATGGCAAGGAAGAAAATAAACAGCACGCGGAAGCCAAATTTCTTTTGGCCCGACCATGGCTTTTTAGCTGCAGCCTGTTGTGCTGTTGTTTCGTTTTCTATATCCTGTTGTTTTATTTCAGACATAACATTAAGCTTTTATAGTTTAAGTGCTTTGCGGCGGCTAAGCTTTAATGGATATTTTTTATCGATTTTGTTCAGTACCACATAAATCGAATCGCGGTGTTGATCGGTACCCGAAAGGATTACCGTAGCGCTATCGGGGCGGCTATAATTTAACCGCAACTGCTCATCCTTGTAGTGTGGATTTTTGTTATCCAACAGCAATACATGGTTTATCGAATCGACAGTATAACTGTAATAATGCCTTCCGGCGGTACCGGCCAGCTCGTAATCGCGGTCTTTATCGTTTTTAAATACCTGTTCGTAATTTGCCGAATCAACAATTACTTTCCGATCGGAACGCACGCTGATGGTGGCCCATTTCTCGAATACTACATCTTTCCAACGGATGGAATCTGCGGCAGCATAAGGCAACACACGGCCATTGATCCTGAACTCACTCACATTGTAAATTCCTGCAGCCCTGGCCAAACCTTTGGTGCGTGGAAACTGGTAAGGATCGTGATGAAAACCCGAATAGGTCTTAAAACCGTAAAGGAAAACGAAAAAGAAAATAACCAGTGTTTTAAGTGCTAAGCGCAGGCTTTTAATTTTTCCCACAAATTGTGGCTTAAAACCATTTGGTAATGTTGGGCGCTCAAGCGATACGAGGTTATAAATCCGCTGTGCATCGAACCAGAGCACAAACAATGCGAAAGTAACCAGGTAAGTGGCATATACAAATTCGCCCCCTTCGTAAGCCAGGTTGGATATAAACACGTTTCCGGTAAATACCAGTATAATTGCTGCACCGATGGTTGCCGTTTTACGAAAGAACAATAATAAACCAGCAAGGATTTCTATTGCGCCTAAAAATGCTTCGTAAGAAGGTACAATGCCCAAACTCATCGAAAATATTTTCCAGTCGGTAAAATCGCCATAACTGGTATTCAAATTACTGATGGAAGGAAAAGGTGCCTGCAGCGGGAAAAATTTGATAAATCCGTAACCGATAATGCCAATGGCCAAACGGTAACGCACCACAACCCTTAACCAGTAATAAAACTGGTTGTAATCAATATCCTTATACTTCGTTTTGCCCCAGGCAACTGCACCAATTATCGCAATTACCGCAACGATGATCCAGTTGATAAAGCTATCGGCACCGGGCAGAAATTTTGCGGATAAACGCGTAAGGTTAAAAATATCGCCATAACTGATATGAAACCAGTTAAAGCCAAAAACAATTTTAAAAAAGTCGACACTTAAAGGAATAGCCTGAAGGATAAAAAAGAGAAAAAAGAACCTGAATATCAGCTTTTTCCTTTCCGTCCAAACAGGTGGCGATGGTATGTTGGTATTACTCATTGCTTTATTTTTTTTAAGGTTATTGATCGTCGTCTGCCTTACCCGGTTTGCGCGGTTCTTTAATTACCTGCCTTTTGGCCAAATCGTATTTCTGCCCTGCACCGAGGAAGAAAAAAGGTCCGTTCGAAGCCGTAAAATCTTCGCGATTATTTACCACATGTTTTTCGCCGCTGTTGATAATGGTATTGTAATCGTAAATGGCCACGAAAGAATGTCCGAGTACCTGCAAAGTATCGCGCTGTACCAAAATTGCTGTTGCTTCGTTCAGGCCAATGCCGATAAAATCGGGCGCATTACGGATAAAATCAACCAGATCGAACTGGCGGTTACGTACCAATAAATGCTGATCGATGGCCGAATATTTAAGAAACCCCAGGCCCTGAGTATGGTCGCCCACCAAAACCTGTGCGCCTTTAGTATCGCCCCTCCATAAAAAAGAGCCAATAATACTTGCCCCTGCCGAGCTGCCTGCAATTACACCTCCCCTGTTCAGCACATCGATAAATGCCTGATGGGTAAGGGTGTTGAGGTAAGAATCGGCGATACGCCACTGGCGGCCACCCTCAAAATAAACAGCGGTTGCATTTTTTAATGGGGCAATAAATTTTTCACTATTGGCTTCCTTAAAATCGCTGGTATGGAAAAGGGTTACGTTTTTAATTCCTGTTTGGCGTTTTACCTCCTCAACCCCTTTTTTATCATAGGCCGCCGAATCGCCCGATGCGGTAGTAACCACCACCAATACGGCTTTATCTTTACCTCCTGCGAGTTCGGTAAATTTCTCCCAGATATCACGTTGCGAACCCACATTACCACCAATAATCAACAGACTGCCTTTTTCGGGGCCGTGTCTGGTATCAGATTTTTTTACGGTGATTGGTGATGATTGGGCAAAGGCCGAATAACCGAATGCGGTTAAGGCCAAAAGAAAAATGCTTAATTTTTTCATGATCAATATTTTTAATAACCAGGGTTACGGTTTGCTCCTCCTAATTGCGGATCAACCAATGTTTCGTTATAAGGAATCGGGAAAAGATAAAGGTGTTTATCGGGTAGCGCCAGCACCGTTTGCGCACGGTCAGTCCGCACCAAGTTAAACCAGCGGTCGGCTTCGAAAGGAAATTCTACCTGACGTTCTTTTTCGAGTGCCAATAAAATCTCACTTAAAGTAGCTGCAGTTGTTACACCAAGCCCCGCACGGCTACGTACGGAATTCAAATCGGTTTGTGCACTATTTGTACCGATGAGGTTGCCTTGTTGTGCCCTCGCTTCAGAACGGATGAGGTATAATTCGGAAATGCGGATAACATAAGCAGGGTCCGTACCCAATGGATTGCGGTAATACAATTTGCCATACCATAAATTGCCCGGAGGCGCGGTTTGCGCTATTAAAGTATTGCGGTTACCGCCAATGGTTGGGTTATTTAACAAAGCAACCAAAGCATCGTTCGGCGACCACTCCCTACGTCCGCCCAAAGCCGGTGGCAACCACCAGTTGCTGTGTCCGTTAGTGTTCGAGGTCGTATAAGCCAGTTCGAGTACCGATTCGTTTGTAGTTACGGCATTATTGGCAAAAAACGCACTGTAAGGTGCTACAAGCGAATAATTTGCATTATCGTTGATTACTGAAGTGGCAAATTGCTCGGCCAAGGCCCAGTTTTTTTGGTAGAGGTAAAATCTGGCTTTTAGCGCCTGCACTGTACGCAAACTAACCCGGTTACGGTTTACGGCTGTTGGCACCAAAGTTTCGGCAGCGTTTAAATCTTTTAGCACCTGCGCATAAGTATCAGCCAAACTGCTGCGTGGGATATCGCTGTTATCTGATGAGTTATTGGTCGCTTTTAAGATCAGTTGTACCCCACCCCAACCACGTGCCAAGTCGAAATAAGCCAGTGCACGCACAAAATAAGCCTCGCCAAGGTATTGGTTTTTTAGCGTTGTGGTAAGCAGCGGATCGCTAACAGTTGGTACCTTATCAATGATGTAATTCGCCTGCGAAATGGTTTTGTAAATGGCCGTCCATGCTGATTGTACATATCCGTTTGTAGCAGAAGTAAGGTGTTTGGTAATCTCGTTAGGATCAGACTGCGAGCCCGACCATTGGATATCTCCGGCAGATAAATAAGACAGTGCCGGAAAGTTTGAGCCATAATAACTGTTGGCGGCCAGCAGGTTAAATAAACCATTTGCCGCAGTGGCTGCAGTACCGGCATTGATGATGGCCTGATCCTGATCTACCTGCAACTGGGGCTGTACCTCCAGAAACTTTTTGCAGGAAGTGAACAGGATAATGACTGCGAATATGTATATAACTTTTTTCATGATTGATTATTCGGTTTAAAAAGTAATGTTTGCACCTATCTGGAAAGTACGTGGCACAGGTGGCGTACCTAAATCGTAACCGAGTACGGTAGCCGATGATGACACATTGATCTCCGGATCCGGACCTTTGTATTTAGTCCACAACCAAAGGTTTGAACCGCTGGCGTATATTCTTACCGAATTCATCCTGGCTTTTTTAATAAAATCTTTAGGCAGGTTATAACCCAGGGTTACATTGCTTAGGCGAAGGAAAGATCCATCCTCTATGTTACGGCTGGTTGGGCTTAAGGTATAATTCTGTCCGTAAGCGGTTAACCTTGGCATATTGGTAATATCGCCCGGTTTCTGCCAGCGGTCTAACTGGTACACATCCATTGCCCTGTTGGCATCGCGGGTACCGCCACCTTCAAGAAAATAGTTGTTGTTATTGTAAACCTTGTTGCCATAAACAAAGTTGAAAAACACTGATAAATCGAAACCTTTATAGCTGAGGTTATTGGTTAAACCGCCATTAAATTTCGGCAGCGCATTACCTACCGGAACAATATCATTTGCGTTGATTACGCCGTTATGATCAGCATCTTCGTAAACGGCATTTCCAGTCTGCGGATCAACATAAAGCTGGTTGTACACAAAGAAAGTGTACATCGATAAGCCTTGCACCATACGTTCGGCGGCATAAGCGGCAACCACTGGCGTAGGCAGTTTTTCAATTTTATTGATGTTGCGCGAAATATTAAAATTGGTACTCCATTTCAATGCACCATCGAGGTTAACACTGCTGATGTTCAGTTCCAATCCTTTATTGCTCATTTCGCCGGCATTGGTAAGGATAGATGAAAAGCCTTTACTCGAAGCCAGCGGCAGGTTAAGCAACAGGTTGCTGGTGTATTTATCGTAAACATCACCGCTCAAAGTAAGTCTGTCTTTAAAGAAACTTAAATCGAAACCGATATTGGCCTGGCGTGTGCTTTCCCATTTCAGATCGGGATTAGCCAATTGCGATGGTACCGTACCAGGATTGTTCTGATAGTTGGCACCGGCACCCCATAAACCACGTGAAGCAAAATCGTTTATCCCGTTCTGGTTTCCGGTTACCCCAATACTTCCACGGAGTTTTAAGTCCGAAATTACAGCAACATCCTTTAAGAAGTTTTCTTGTTTAACACGCCATGCCAAACCTGCCGAAGGGAAATATCCCCATTGGTGATTGGCACCAAAACGCGAAGAACCATCGGCACGAATACTGAATACTGCATAGTATTTTCCACCGTAGTTATAATTTAAACGGGCGAAAAATGAAGAAAGTCTGTATTGTGTTTCTGAAGCTGATGAAGTTGTTGTAGCCGCAGAGGCAATCTGTTGAAACGAATCGTTCGGAAAATTGGTCCCCTGTGCTAAAGTTTGGTTGGAAATCGATCCCTGTAACGAATTACCGATCAATGCTCCAAAGGTATGCTTACCGGTAACATGGTTATAATTTAAGGTCTGTTCATTTGTCCAGATGGTGTTATTGCTTACACTTGAGGTACCTAAGTTTTTGTTCGCAATACCCAGGTTGGTTAAACTGTTCCAGTACTGAAATTCGTTATACTGGTTATAATCAACACTCCAGCTGGTTTTAAAGGTTAAATCCTTAGTAATATTTACTTCGCCATATAAATTACTGATCAACCTGTTACTGGTGCTGTTCATATTGGTATTGTTCAGCAGCACATCAAGGTTATCAAAACCGGCCCATTTACCAGGTGTTCCGTCGGCATTAAACTCTGGCAGATAGGTTGGTGTATGGAGGGCCGATTGTAAAATCCCACCCTGCGGACCATCGCCTACACGGGCATTGGTGCGGTAAGTTTGGGTAAGAATGTTGCTGGTTCCGATTTTTACGTAGTCGTTGATTTTCTGATCAATATTTACCTTGAAACTTCCCCTTCTAAAATCGTTTGTTTTAAGGGTAGCTTCCTGTTTATTTAAGCCTCCACCAATATAATAAGTGGTTTTATCGTTACCACCCGAAACAGAAATATCGTAGTTCTGCAAAAGTCCGGTGCGGAAAGCTTTATTCAAACGGTCATAAGTATTTTGATCCTGTGGTAAACCACGTGGTGCCGGCGAAGCAGTAGGATTATCGGTTAATGCCCTAAATGGCTGAAACCTGTAAGTAGTAGCCGGACTTGTTCCATTTGCAGCTGCAATGGCAATGGCATCGGCGTTTGAATTGCGGTAAAATTCGTTGATCAGTTCGGCATGTTGTGGCCCTGTTACCAGATCCCACAATTTTGGTGCTTTTGCCACACCTACATAAGCACTTAAACTTACTTTTGGCGCGGTGTTGTATTTACCGCGTTTAGTAGTGATCACGATTACGCCATTGGCTGCACGCGCACCGTAAATGGCCGTTGCATCGGCATCTTTTAAAACAGTAACACTTTCAATATCATCCGGACTAATATCGGATAGCGGGTTATTCGCCTGCCCCTGGGTAGTAATGCGCTGTAATGATCCGCTGTTTACATAAACACCATCAATTACATACAAAGGATCGTTACTGGCGTTGATAGAGGTTGTACCACGGATCCGGATAAACATTCCATCACCCGGAACACCGGTAGAAGTGCTTACCTGCAAACCCGGGGCTTTACCTTGTAACTGCTCAGCAAAAGTAGCAGTTGGTTTGGCCCTTACTTCGTCGACTGCAATGGTAGAAACCGAACCTGTTAACGATTTTCTGGTCTGGGTACCGTAGCCAACTACCACTACATCATTTAACTGGCTGTTTACTTCTTTTAACCTGATGGTTGTAGGACTAGTGCTCACCACAATTTCTTTGGTTTCGTAACCTACAGAACTTAAAATTAAGGTATATGGCAGTTTCTGGCCGGTTACAAATGTAAATTTCCCATTACCATCGGTCGAAACTACGTGCGTAACTCCTTTAATACGGACTACAACACCGGGCAATGGCTGTTTGGTTAAAGAATCGATTACAGTACCTACCAATTTGGAGTTAATGAGTGGCGGTGGCTCTACCTGTGCAAAAATTTTAAGGGGTACGGCCAGCACGGTTAGGAGCAAAACGAGGCAGGCCAATAAGAATGGTTTTTTCTTATGGAGAAATATTTCCATATTTAACGGGTTTTATGTTAATGGTTCAATTCATTGGATAAGGCTGGATGGGTATCAGTGCGTGATTGGCGTTACAGAACTGATATTCCATGGTAACCGGCGAGGCTTCCTTGCCGGTTCTTTTTTGGCAATAATTTTAACACATATTTAAGGGGAATTGGTGGTCAGGTTTTAGGGTACCATAGGTTTAACCTATAACTTTTGGAGAAAATCGAGATCAACAACAGCACATATTCCCATGGAAATAGATATTTAAAACAGAGCGTTTAAGATTAATATCAGAGGTAGAGGAGGTTTGGGGTGTTATTGTTGCATTCATGATCAGCGCAAACATATTGATAAATATTTAATCTACAAAATCCATAGACTAACTATTAATAATGTTACACGAGTTATGTTATTGAATGTGAGGGGATATTTGGTTCGTGGCGACACGAACCATGGATCGGAATAGTTTAGTTCAAAAAGAAGTGATCAATAAGACGATAAATGGTAGCCCAATTTCAAACCTTTATTTTTCTAAACAGACGCATAAATCTACTTAATTTCAAAAATTTGTTATTACAAATTAGTTTTCTTTTATCTCATTTATCCACATAAAATTCTTAAAAATCACATAAAACAAAAACATAAGTGACTAAAAACCAATTTCTTAAAAAGAAGAAATATTCAAAAATCACATAACCATCACATAAGATTATACCCAATATGGGACATATTTTGCAAATTTTTTTGATTTGTTATCTACGTCATAGTCTTTGATTAATTCTGAAGCAATTGCATCAGCAATTATTCTCGAAGCAATTGAGTAATTATGCTCTTCTATACCAAATCTTTCACGTAAGCTTTGGTTCGTCATTATATCTCCTGAAACATACTTAAGACATGCGTGTAAATAACAAGCTCTAACTTTATCCGCTTTATCCATTTGTCTAAGTTTCTTAGGTCCATACATTATAATTCTTGTATAATTATCTCCAACAATGACCTCATGAGCGGGCAATTGATTAAATTCACATTCAAATACTACTTTATCAATCCCGCTTCCACGCTCTTCGCAAATATTAAGTCTTCTCATAAACTTTGCAAGAATTTCATTTCTACTTTCTGGGCTATGGTCAACAAATCTCAATGGATCAATTAATGGCTTTCCAGGATTAGTAATCTCAATTCTATTATTAAATACTTCAACCATAGGTGAGGAGCCCATTATCGAGAAATCTTGGTGAATAATTGCATTTGCGATGAGCTCTCTCAGCGCCAATATTGGATAAAGTGTTACCTGTCTACGTAAAGCAGCATCAATAATCTCGTTAGAAGGAAGGTTATCAGAAAAATACTTTATTAATCCTTCAAACCCAACTGCATATCCCCTTTTACCAACCTGTTCCTTTATAGCTTTAATTCTATTATTCCCATCATAAAAAACTACGCGCATAGCTCGCCTAGAAAGAGATTCAAACTTTTCCATATCCTTTGCAAAAAGTAGCGCTCCCAAATTTGTAATATCATAACAAGCGCCATTTTTAAAAATAATTTTATCTTGAAGTAATCTTTCTATTATACCTTTTCTATTATCAGGTAAACGAAAATCTATCAAATCAAAATAGCCTGTATAATCAATAAACTTGAGAACCTCGTCGTCACTGACGTGTTCCATAGCAATTGCTTTCTCAAATACATAATTATCTTGCTTATTCCAAATGGCCCGTTCTCTTTCAGGATGATCATCAAGGTTCTTTTTATAACTACCAATTCTAATAAATGGTATTCCACGAAAACTTACTGGTTGACTCCTTGTAGCCGAAATTTTGAAAATAACAAAATTAAGACCATTCAACTGTAGCTCAAAAATATTAAAGTCAATCCTAGGATTGAGTTGAGTTGCAATCCAGTTTTCTAATTCTTGATTGCCAATCATTGCCGCCTTAGGTTTAAATTTGGTTCCAACGAAACGATGAGTATTGTCCTCTACTCCATAAATGAGATAGGCATATTTCTGCTTTTGGTAACATGCGCTATTACTTAATGCTGCAATGTATTCGCCTATTTCTTGCGGATTTCCATTATTAACCTTAAATTCTACCCATTCCGATTCTTTGGGCATTGCCTGAAGATCTTTAAGCAATATTGTTAAATCTAGGTTATTCATATTAATTTGACGTATCAACACTAATACCTAAGTTATGAATTTATTTCATAACGATCTATCCTTAAGACATAATCATTCCTAATAATAAATAACCTATAAACATTCATTAAACTAAGGAGCAAAATAAAAAGTTATGAAGTTCAGAAAAACACAATGCCTTTTTTTATATAATCCTACTATTAACGGCATAAGAAAGTGCCTCTACCATGTTACTCACCCCTAAACGTTCAAAAATCCGCCTCCGGTAGTATTTTACCGTATCAGGAACAACAAATATTTTTTCGGCAATCTGGTTAATGGTTAAACCCTGTGCATGTAAGCGTAATATTTCTATTTCTCTACTGCTGAGTTTTGCTTTCTCCGATTTACGCCAGATATTATCTTTAACATCCAGCTCCCATACTTCATCGGCTCCCTGTTTATAAATAAAAACATTACCGGCATCCTGATGGTTGGAAATGGAAACAATACACATCGCTTTCCATATTTTTTCATCTGTAGATAGAAATAAAGGTGTGAGCCGATGGTTAATCAACATGGGCTTACCTTCCTGATTGATCAGGTGGAAATCGTAAGAAATACTGTATAACTTTTTTTCCTCCGCAGGCAATCTGGCAAAAAAATCAAAGCCGGCTTCATTAATCAGGTTTAATAAAGCAAGATCTTTTTCAGGTACATTTTTGAAATAAAACTCATAACCCAGATTAAGCACCTCGGCCGGTGAATAGCCGCATAAAAACAATGGATTTTCCGAAACGTATTCGAAAGCCATCTTTTCATAATCAATCACATATACGCTTTCGTAAGTCAACCTCGCAAAAGCACTTACAGTCTCCAGATAATCGTGCTGCCGAAGGTATTCTTCATCTGATATCTTTGTGATCTTATTCTTGGTAAGCAGGCTGGAGTTGATATTATCTTTCATGTACAGGATGGCTTAATCACAAATTTACACTAAAGTGTAGCCTCTGAAAATATTTTTGTATCCACTTTTACAGAAAATTACTTCTACATAATGAAAAACCCGTCTGAATTAAGATTAAACGAACTAAATAAGCGTAAAATAACTTTCAAAGATGCCTTAATTGCAATTTTTATAGCGGGTTTATTTATTGTTTTCTCGTTATTCTTTCTTCACACCAAATTTATTTATTTATTCCTGTAGCGATTAACTAAAAAATCAAATTACATGATGTATCCTGAGCTAACAAATTGCAGAAACTGCAGCCATACCGTAAACGGTAACTTTTGTGGCCAGTGCGGTCAGCCCGTAAATATTAAAAGAGTCGACTCACATTATATTTTACACGAAATACAGCATGTTTTACATTTCGAAAAAGGAATATTATATACGATAAAAGAGTTATTAATCAGACCCGGAAAAAACATTCAGGAGTTTATCGGCGATAACCGCAGCAGATTGGTAAAACCAATATTGTTTATCATCATTACTTCCTTAATTTATACCATCATCAATCATTTCTTTCATATCGAACAAGGATATGTAGTGTATAGTGGCACCGAAAAATCTGCTATAGGCTCAATTGTTGATTGGGCGCAAAACCATTATGGCTATGGCAATATCATTATGGGCATATTCATTTCCTTTTGGCTAAAACTCTTTTTTAAAAAATATAACTATAACTTTTTTGAGATATTAATCCTCTTATGTTTTGTAATGGGCGTGGGCATGTTGATTTTTTCTTTCTTTGCCATTATAGAAGGATTAACCAAATATAGCCTCATGAAAGTTTCGGGACCAATTGGGGTAGCCTATTGTACCTGGGCCATTGCCCAGTTCTTTAACAAAAAGAAAGTAGGAAGTTATATAAAAGCATTTATTGCCTATGCTTTGGGGATGATTACATTTTCCATTTCTATAGGGATATTAGGTATATTAATCGATAATTTCATCAAGTAACCAATACGTCTAATCTGCAGCCATATCATCCCTGCCCCATTGTTCTATTGTTTTGATCAGCGGAAGGAGCGAAAGTCCGTAAGGCGTAACTTTATATTCAACGCGTGGTGGTATTTCGGGGAATACAATCCGTTCGATAATATTGTCTTCTTCCAGTTCTTTTAACAGGTTTACCAACGTTTGTTTACTAATGGTTGGAATGCCTTTTTTCAGCAGGCTAAAACGGTTGCAGTTCAGGCTAATGGCATAAATAAGTAACACCTTCCATTTTCCGCCAACTTTATTCAAAAAATGTGTTACCCCACAATTATTGGGGTTAAAATCTTTGTTCTTTCTCTTATTTGCCATTGGTCTAAAATGATGTACTAAGTACAATAATCGCTACTATTCTCGATAGAAACCGAAGGTAGTAAATTTGTTCATACTTAATATCCAACCACTTAAAGCATTTAAAAATGATACTAACAGAAATTAAACAACATATTTTAGGAGAATGGACAAGCATTGCTCCCGAAATCCGTCCGAGCAGTCTTAAAAATGAAGATGGTTCCATTAAACCTTTTTACCTGAAAAGGAACTTTAAATACCTGTCTAACGACAAATTTGAACTCGAAATCATTAATTCAGCAGATCCATTTGGCAAAACACCATTATCTAAAATCTGGCTTAGCGGGAATACTGTGTGGCAGGGCGAACATCCCATTGCTGCCGATGCCCAAAAAGTAAAGTTTATTGCTGATGAAGGTTATCAGGTTACACCGCTCATCCAGCCTTTTGCCGATCTGCTGAATAAAATTGCGGTTAACGGTTATGAAACCTGGGAAGTGAATAAAACCCAGAATATCCTTAAAAAAGCATTCGCACCATTTGGTTTGGCAGAAGGACAGGTATTTGCTGAATATGATCTGATATACCCATTGGATAACCTTTTATTCTGGGGTGCACGAAATGTTGATGGAAGAGGTTTTGATACAGAAGAAAACAGGCCTACCAACCTTCAGATACCCTTGATCAGAAAATAAATTTTCTTTTATTTAATTAACAAAAGCGGCTAACATCTTGTTATCCGCTTTTTTAACACTACGCCATTTCGACTAACATTGAAGCAATTTAGCCTATATAATGTGCTCATTTGAGCGGAAATTTGTTTAATCAGACTTATAAAATGCCTGATTGAATAAATTAAAATGGAAACTAAAATTGCGACAAAATTTACCATCGGAACCGAGCAGGGGATAGACGATCTGGCCTTCATCACCACCGCAACAGCAAGGGAAAAGTTCACAGGAAAAATCCCTGATCAGGAACTCGAAGATTACATTGAGGTAAATTTTAATAAAAATGCTTTAAGGGAAGAACTCAACAACCTATCTAACCAATATTTAATTGTTTATGTGAACAGTGAGCCCGCCGGTTATACCAAAGTAACTTCGAAAGGAATAAAACCCAAAGTTTTTGAACATAAAACAGTAATAAGGATAGCAGATTTCGGTGTATTAAGCATGTTTAACGACCCTTTGGTTGTTAGATCGCTATTCGAAAAAAGCCTTTCTATATCAACCATGCAGGAAGTGATCTGGATAAGCGAATCTGAAGACAGCTCCTATCTGGATCTTTTTGAAAGTTACGGTTTCAGCAGAAACAGCAACATTACGTTTTTACACAAATCACCTATCCAGCTGATTTATTTAGTTAAAGAAAAAACAATTAAGCAAAATATAAAATGAACACGAGAAATAATCCACTAAATATGCCAGCGCTGGGCTTCGGCACTTTAATTCCTGATGCTGCCACCACCATAAATGCAACCAGGTATGCACTGGAAGCCGGTTTCAGGCATTTTGATTGCGCCGAACGCTACCGCAACGAAAGCGAAGTGGGTATGGCCTTGCAGGCTGCGATTGCAGCAGGAACTGTTACCCGTGAAGAACTTTTCATCACCACCAAACTGTGGAACACCAACCACAGGCCAGAGCGGGTTGAAGCTGCATTTAATGCAAGTTTAACGCGTTTACAGCTCGATTATCTTGATCTTTACCTCATCCACACCCCATTTGCATTTCAACCCGGAGATGAGCAGGACCCACGTGATGAAAATGGCAACGTGATTTATGATAATGGCGTTAGTTTAGTGGATACCTGGAAAGTAATGGAGCGTTTGGTAGATGAGGGTAAATGCCGTGCCATTGGCCTTTCGGATGTTAATTTAGCGCAAGTAGCAGAAATATACAAATCGGCAAGGATTAAACCGGCCGTTGTACAGGTAGAAGCACATCCATATTTACCGGAAACAGAACTATTGGAATTTTGTAAAGAAAAAGGAATCGTGTTTCTGGCCTTCGCCCCCCTTGGGCATGGAATAAGACCGGGATTATTGGAAAACCCGGTGATTACAGCAATTGCGGCCGGCACTGGAAAAACAGCCGCGCAAGTACTTTTAGCATGGGCATTACAGCGTGGTACTGCTTTACTTACCACACCAAAAACAGCAGAACGCGCAAGAGAGAATTTTGATATCTCTCCCCTGCCTGAAGATGCGATGGATAAAATTAATGCTATCGAAATCAGACAAAGGTATAACCAGGTTGTAAAAACAGGTTCTCCCGGATTTATTCCACAAGGTTTTTTCGATGCAAAAAACTAAGTTTAGCTTTAAATACCAACAGCAATGCTTACCGATATTATCGATAAAAATTTAAAAGTAATTTTCTGCGGGATTAACCCAGGACTAAAATCGGCATGGGATGGTCACCACTTTTCAGGACGGAGCAACCGTTTCTGGAAAGCGATCCACCTGGCTGGTTTTACGCCATATGAAATAGACCCGATGCAGGATTTCACCTTCCTAAACTTTGGCTACGGCTTAACCACCGCAGTGGCAAGGGCAACCACACGTGCCGATGAACTTTCGAAAGAGGAATTTACAGCATCAATCGAAAGTTTTAAGAAAAAAATCATACAATATCAACCTCAGTATATCGCTTTTCTGGGGAAAGCGGCTTACAAAGTTCTTTCAGGAAAAAAAGAAATCTCTTGGGGTTATCAGGAAGAAAAATTCTGTGGTGCTTCGGTATGGATACTACCAAATCCTAGCGGATTAAACCGAGGTTTTATGCTTAACGATTTGGTTCAGTATTATAGCGAATTGTACCGGGCAGTTTCGTAAACTATATATTAACTAAAGCGTTTGCGGTATTCAACCGGAGACACCCCAGAATTGGCCCTGAAAAACTTACCAAAAACAGATTGTTCGGAGAAATTGAGCATGCTGCTGATTTGCGATATAGTAAGTGCCTTATTCTGTAATAAAACCTTGGCCTCGAGCATAACGGCATCATCTATCCATTTCCCTGCCGATTTACCCGTTTGTTTTTTTATAGCTGCCGAAAGCGATTTGGGCAATAAATAAAGTTGACTGGCATAAAATTCCAATTTACGTTCACTTGTGTAATTTTTACTCAGCAACTGTCTGAATTTTTTGAAGAGCAGATTGCCTTTTTTAACAGAAGATGTATCAGGAGCGTTTTGCCTGTAATAAGCGTCAATTTCATAAACCAACGCAAAGATATAACTCCTGATCAGTTCTTCCTGATGAAAACCACCCGAAGTCTGCGTTAACTGAATAAGCTCATATATCTTATTGATTTTGGTAAAACAGGCGTCTTTAAGCGGTAAAACAATCAGATCGCCATTATCAAAAAAATCGTACTTGAAAAGAAAAAACAGATCTGCATAACGCTCCATCAAAAACGTATCCTTGAAGAAAATCACATCCATTTTCAATAAGTCGCTACGCTTGCTGAAATAGCGGATAACCGATGGCCCTAAAGTAATAATTGCAGGAGCATCCACCTCCCACGAGCTGAGACCAACATTGAGTTTCACTCCACCCTCTTTAATATAAGCTATGGCATAACTTTCGGCACGGTAAGGCTCTTCGTGATAGGGATGATCGCCAGAGCCCACAAAAAGATAATCCCTGTTGCTATCGGGCACAGAAAAAAGCCGGCTATGCCTCGAAAGTGAAAAGGTTTTCATGTTATCCATTGATGTAAAAATAAGAAATAGAACGGTTTTCAGCCATATCACGGTCTAGGTTATCGCATTCCTAAAACCCTTAATTATGAATCAATTTATTGAGTATAGTAAAGAAAAAGAAGGCTAGCATAATGCCTAAGGCAAATTTTAGCGTCGATTTATAACTCTTTTCGGGCAGGTCGAATGAACCATCATCATTAGTACCTTTTTTTGAAAAACTTAATCCATAGAAATGGAATAGATAGGCGCCTAACATCACCACAAAAATAAACAACCAGGATTTTGATTTTTCAATTTTGAAATGCAAGGTGTCATGGGTAAATATATTCACAATACTGACGCAGGAAAAAACAGCAAGTATATAGATTAAGGTACAAACAGCTGAAGCTAAAATATGTGTCTGATTGTTATAACCATCCCTTTTAAAAAAAAAGTTAAAAAAAGTCTGATATAATAATTCGAATCGTGATCTGAGCATTATTTAATTGTTTCTAATCAAAGATGAGAATTCTTTCCATTGGGAACAAAAAAGAAGCTCCTTCTGTTAGCCCCCTTTCGCATGCGCTCAGGATAAACTTCTCGCCC
>NZ_DJDT01000099.1 GCF_002432345.1 Pedobacter sp. UBA5917 | reverse complement strand
AACCAGTTTAAACAATTAACCAAATTACCCAATAAACTAATGGCCAATGAACAAATGAACCAAACAAAAAAAGCCACAGAGCAACAAGTCTACACCTGCTGTTCCATGGCCTTTGGACCTCTTAAAGAGAAAATATTATTTTACGCCCAATACATCAACGCCCTGTTCGAAAACAACGTCAACCGGGATATTCTTTTTGGTTAAACGGTCCAGATCTGTTTGTAGTTCGGTATGGATAATCGCTTTTTCTTTTTGTGCTTTTTCTACAGCAACTTTATCGCCATTGCCCTGAAGCGTAATAATGAAAGCACTTAAATCGTTCATTGCAGTAGTAAATTTATCGAAATTCACTTTATAGGTGCCTTTTGCAGTACGTTCGAAAGCACCTTTTTCCTGGAAGTAATTAAAACACTGCATATTGGCTTTTCCATGCGCCTCAGAAACGCCAAAGCGTACCGAACGTAAAATGCCGGCCATAAATGTGGTGTAATAATCTTTAATATCGCCTTTTAATTCACCTTTTTTAAGTAATCCGGTTACCATATATAAGCCTAAAATATCAGCTTTACCTTCTTCCAGCCAGCTATATTGTTCTTTTAAAGCTTCGCGCACAAAGCCTTTTCCGGTGATGGTTTTTTTAATCCCCAAGCCGTGCGCCACTTCGTGGAACATTACGTTGGCAAAAAAAGCATCGAATTTAATATACTGTTGCTGCTCCGTGTCGATAAGTTCTTTTGAAATCGGCACCAAAATCTTATCAAATTTTGCCTGCATCGCATTTTTTAGCTGCGAACGGCGGGTGCCTTTTTCCTGCTGGATTTTTTCATCATTCGGAAGGTTAACCGCTATGGTTTTCGATCCTGCATTACAATCGCCGGCATAATAAACCACATCATAAGCATTCAGTTCAGAGTCTGTTCCCGGGGTTTCGGCCTTGTATTTAGCTGCAACCGGAAGGTTTTTCTGTAACTCGGGAAGCATTTTTACATATTTGGCCAAACGCTTGCTCCATTCTTTATCTTTAATTAAAACATAAGCCTCGTAACTGGTACGGGCATTAAAAAGTTTATCCTCGTAATTTTCAATCGGACCGATAATGATATCCAATCCATTGGTTTTCATATCCAGCCAGGCATAATCACTTGCGGTAAAGTTATCCGTTACCAAAGCATCGGCCCTTAAGTTCAAATATTTTTTTAAGCCGGCATCTTCTGTAATTAAAGCAGCCTGTTTTAAAAGGGAACTTACTTTCTGTAATTCCGAAGCAAATAAAACATGGTAAGGTACCGTAGTTAATTTGCCCTTGCTATCTTTCTGAACAACAGAATAAGCGCCGAATTTATCGGCCAGATCAGATTTTTCTATCGCTTCTTTGGTAATTCCGTAAGGATAAAATGAAGCTCCTTCGGGTTTTGTTCCTATACCTTCAACAAAGGGTTTATCGTTATTCAACCTATCCCACGGACCATAATTGATGTTCAAAAAATCGCGTGTTTTTTCATCTTTAATCGTGGCTAATAAGCTATCGCGTTGCGGATAGGCCTGTTTCCAATACAATTCGTCCATAATTTCGGCTGCCTGGATTAATAATGGCAAAATTTTACGGTCGTTAATGCTTAACTGATTGATATTGGTAGTAAGCTTAACTTTTTCGTAAATGGCAATTCGCTGCGCAACGTAATTGGTTAAACTATCTTTTTGTACGGTTACAGTCTTACCATCAGCGGGTTTGTTATTGCCGGTGCAAGATGATAGCGACCCGGCCGCAATAGCCAGCGAAGATAAAATTAGGGTTGATTTGTATAAATTCTTCATATTAAAGTATATCGGTGCTAAATTAGTAATTTTTGAAAGCTTTGTATAAAGTTTGATGCATTGGCCCAAGTTTAGTATAACTTTGTAACTTCAAAATCGCTAACAATTCATGCCCATGTTATTTTTCAGATCAAAATCCCCATCTATTTTTACATTTTCTCTCCTGCTTATTTTATCAGCCTGTGGTACCAATAAATATGCTGCAACAGAAAAAATATATAAAGATAAAGCAAAGGATTTTTCGAAAATAATCGGTACAGTACCTCCCGCTGGTCAATTGTACGATTCATTAGGAGCAACAAATCAGGAGTGGGTTGGTTCTGTAAATTTTGGGATACGTAAGCCAAATTTTGTGGTGATCCACCATACCGCACAGGATAGTTTGGCGCAAACCATTAAAACATTCTTCTCAACAAAGGCTGGCACCAGTGCACATTATGTAATCAGTCGCGATGGCAAGGTGGTACACATGGTAAACGATTACCTCCGTGCAAACCACGCCGGAATAAGTAAATGGGGTAAAGATACCGACTTAAATTCCTCATCAATTGGCATTGAACTGGATAATAACGGCTTAACCGATCCATGGCCCGATGCGCAGATCAATAGTCTGCTTAAACTTTTGGCCACTTTGAAAAAAAACTACGGCATCCCTACAGCTAATTTTATCGGTCATGCCGATATTGCCCCAAAACGTAAAAACGATCCTAAAAATTTCCCCTGGAAAAAACTCGCTGATAAAGGCTTCGGTTATTGGTATGACGACGTGCTGAAAAATCCACCTGCAGATTTTAATACCGAAATGGCCCTAAAATACATCGGTTACGATACCAGCAACCTTCCTGCAGCAATTACGGCTTTTAAAATCCACTTTATCCAATCAGATATTACGCCAACTTTAACCCCTGTAGATATTTTGGTGCTTTATAATGTTTATACGAAATATTAGGTGATGGATGATGTAAAATGGAATAAGTCCGAAGCCGGAAGACCGATGTCCGAAGGTTGCGTACGAAATACCAACAAATTAACCATGACTATTTACCGTTGGGAATTTGCATTAACAATTTATCAATTAAACAATCTGCTTATCAAACAGTTAACCAGTTTAAACAATTAACCGATTAACCATACATAAAAAAGCACAGACAAACTACGCTAATCCGTGTTTATCTGTGCTAATCTGTGGTTGAAACAACTAAAACTAGTTCGGCTTCTTAAATGTATCTTTCAGTGTTACTGTTCTATTGAAAACCAATTTATCGGCAGTAGAATCTTTATCTAAACAGAAATAACCTTTACGGATAAACTGGTAACGGCCATCTAAATCTGCATCGGCCAAAGCCGGCTCGATATAGGCATTAGGCAATACCGTTAAACTTTCGGGGTTTAAATAATCTTTAAAATCGCCTTCTTCTGCATCTGGTGTTTCTGAAGTAAATAAACGGTCGTATAAACGGATCTCGGCAGTTTTGGCATGTGCCGCACTTACCCAGTGTATAGTTCCTTTAACGTTGATGCCGCTGGTATCGCTTCCGCTTTTAGATTCGGGAATATAAGTACAACGGATTTCGGTAATGTTTCCGTTTTCGTCCTTCACAAAATCTTCGCATTTAACAATGTAAGCAAACTTTAAGCGGACCATTGCACCAGGTGCCAAACGGAACCATTTTTTTGCAGGTACTTCCATAAAATCTTCGCGCTCGATCCAAAGTTCGTTACTGAAAGGGATTACACGTGTACCACCGCCATCTTCTGCTTCCGGATTGTTCTCGCCGATCAGTTCTTCCGAACCCTTATCATAATTGGTAATCACCAGTTTAATCGGGTCTAAAACCGCCATTACACGGTTAGCAGTTTTGTTCAGATCTTCGCGGATACAGAACTCCAGCAAACTCAGCTCGATTAAATTCTCGCGTTTTGCAATACCGATACGTTCGCAAAACTCGCGGATACTTTTTGGCGTAAAACCTCTTCTGCGAAGCCCCGAAATGGTAGGCATCCGTGGATCGTCCCATCCGGTTACCAGTTTTTCGTTAACCAATTGCAAAAGCTTACGTTTGCTCATTACCGTACTGGTAAGGTTTAAACGGGCAAATTCATATTGTTTTGAAGGGAAAATCTCCAGTTTTTCGATAAACCAATCATATAGTTCGCGGTGCGAAACATATTCTAAAGTACAAATCGAGTGGGTAATGTTTTCGATACTATCGCTTTGTCCGTGGGCAAAATCGTACATCGGATAAATGCACCATTTGTTGCCTGTACGGTGATGTTCGGCATGTTTAATGCGGTAAATAATCGGATCACGCATTAACATATTCGGACTTGCCATGTCGATTTTGGCCCTTAAAATATAAGCACCATCAGCAAATTCGCCATTTTTCATTTTGGTGAAAATAGCAAGGTTTTCCTCAACACTACGGTTACGGTATGGGCTATCCTGTCCGGGCTCAGTTGGTGTACCTTTTAAGGCTGCGATTTCGTCTGCCGAACTTTCGTCCACATAAGCCAATCCTTTTTCGATCAGTTTAACGGCAAAACCATATAATTCATCAAAATAATCTGATGCATATAATTCGTTTTTCCAATCAAAACCCAACCACCTGATATCTTCCTGCTGGCTGTTCACATATTCTGTTTTCTCTGTTACCGGATTGGTATCATCAAAACGCAGGTTGGTATAACCGCCGTATTTTTGTGTTAGTCCGAAATTTAAGCATATCGCTTTCGCGTGGCCGATGTGCAGATAACCATTAGGTTCAGGCGGAAAACGCGTAACCAAAGTTTCATACTTACCACTATTTAAGTCGTTCTCAACAATTTCTTCAATAAAGTTCAATGACTTCTCTTCACTCATAAAAACCTGTAAATTAGGAATGCAAATGTAAAAAGATTGAGCGTATTTATGCAATGATTAACGGTTTATTAGCATACAGTTAATATTTGGCGTATTTGAATTACTTTATTAATGTGCTAAATGGTTATGTATAATTAATTATGGTTAACCGATGAATATGAACCGTCAAACCATGATCTAATTTCTATATTAGCTAATAAATTCGATACATTTACGTCAACTTAATATTCATTTATGAGCAAAGCATTAAATCGACCGATCCGCGTTTTGGTGGCAAAAGTTGGCTTAGATGGTCACGATAGGGGTGCCAAAGTTATTGCAACTTCCTTACGTGATGCAGGTATGGAGGTGATTTACACTGGCTTGCGCCAAACCCCCGAAATGGTGGTAAATACGGCCTTACAGGAAGATGTTGATGCAATCGGGATCTCTATCCTATCGGGTGCCCACATGACGGTTTTTCCTAAAATTATCCATTTTATGAAAGAAAAACAGCTCGATGATGTGTTATTAACAGGTGGTGGGATTATTCCTGAGGCCGATCGGTTAAAGCTTGCCGAACTGGGGGTTGGAGAATTATTTCCTCCCGGCACAACAATGGCAAGTATTGTAGAATATATTCAAAATTGGGTTACTGAAAACAGAAATTTTTAAGCTATGGCATACCAGAATTTAATATCGGAAATAAAAGAAAACATTTTATACGTTACCATTAACCGCGAAAAAGCACTTAACGCACTCAATAAAGATACTTTGGCAGAGCTGGCCGATGTAATTGTCTATGCGGGTAAAACCGAGGGGGTAAGAGGTGTTATTTTGACGGGAGCAGGCGAAAAAGCCTTTGTTGCAGGGGCTGATATTAAAGAGTTTTCCGATTATAGTGGAAAACAGGGAGAAGAATTGGCAAAAAGAGGTCAGGATGAGGTTTTTAATGCGATAGAAAATTCGACCAAACCATTTATCGCAGCCATTAACGGTTTTGCATTGGGCGGTGGTTTAGAATTGGCTATGGCCTGCCATATGCGGATTGCTTCTGATAACGCTAAACTGGGCCTTCCAGAGGTTACTTTAGGTTTAATTCCGGGTTATGGCGGTACACAACGCTTAACCCAATTGGTTGGAAAAGGTAAAGCAATCGAACTGATTACCACCGCAAATATGGTTACCGCAACCGACGCAGAGAAAATAGGTTTGGTAAACCATGTTGTTCCACAGGCCGATCTGATCAGTAAAGCCGAAGAAATACTCAATCTTGTAAAGCAAAGGGCACCATTAGCTGTTTCGGCGGCTATAAAGTCGATTATTGCATCTGTAAATAACAACAACGGTTATGCTACAGAAATTGAAGCTTTCGGTAAATGTTTCGAAACTGCTGATTTTAAAGAAGGAGTTACTGCATTTGTAGAAAAGAGAAAAGCCGTTTTTTCAGGGCGATAGTTGGGTTGTAGTATTAATTATGTTTTGCAGAAGTGTAAAAAAATACAAAAATATTTTAAAGTAACATGTTTTTTACGTAATTATGCATTATCTAAAATGCTTAATCTCAATTATTTTGATTCATCCCACTTAATCATTCGGGGTTCTTTTTAGGGTTAAAAATCCTATTAATGAAAAACAAAATACTTATAATCGACGATGAGATAAACATCGGCCTATTACTGACTAAATTTTTAATTAAAAACAGATTTGAAGTTTTTGCCGCCACAACAGGCGCTTCGGCATTGGAAATACTGGAGAGAGAAAAATTCGACCTGATTTTGTGCGATTACCGTTTAGAGGATACCAACGGTAAAGAAATCTTAATTTACGCGAAAGAAAATTATCCAGCCACAGGGGTGGTTATCATTACGGGATATTCAGACATTAAACTTGCCGTTGAACTTATCAAATTAGGGGCCTACGACTATATTGTTAAGCCCTTATATCCCGATGAAATATTAAGTACAATTAATAAGGCTCTTGAGACCCAAAAAGTATTAAAAAAACAAAGTAGTATCGTTAGTGTAAAAGAGACTGAAATATCTGATTACCCCAAATATATTGAGGGCAAAAGTAAAAGTTCCTTAAATCTTTTAGAACAGATTAATCTGGTTGCACCAACCAATTACAGCATTATTTTAAACGGGAAAAGTGGGACTGGAAAAGAGTGTGTGGCCAAAATTATCCATCAGAACAGTTTACGTAAAAACGAACCCTTTGTAGCAATGGATTGCGGTTCGCTAAGCAAAGAACTGGCTGCGAGCGAATTTTTCGGTCACGAAAAGGGATCATTTACGGGAGCCATGTTTACCAAGGTAGGTCATTTTGAACAGGCCAATGGCGGAACTTTGTTTCTTGATGAAATAGCCAATCTGTCATACGAGGTACAGGCAATTTTACTAAGGGCGGTGCAGGAGCGTAAGATCAGAAGAATCGGTAGTACGAAAGAAATAGCGCTTGATATGCGGATTATTATAGCTACAAACGAAAACCTGGAAGACTGTATACAAAAAGGAACATTTAGGGAAGACCTGTATCACCGCTTTAATGAGTTTTCTATCAATATTCCATCATTAAGTGAGAGAAAAGAAGATATCATGCTTTTTGCTAATGCATTTTTGACAGAGGCAAATGAAGAATTGAACAAAAACATCACCTCTTTTTCTAAAGAGGTTAAGAGCCGCTTTTTAAACTACAGCTGGCCGGGCAATGTGCGCGAACTTAAAAATGTAATCAAGCGGATCGCACTGTTAACCAATGGAAAACAGATAGAAACCAAGGTTTTGCCCCTGGAGATCGAAAAAAATATACCGGCCAAAAACCGGGTGTTCGAAAAGAAATTCTCAAACCTCGAATCCGATGCGAACAATAATGTACAACAGCTTAGAAAAACAACCGAAGTTGCCGAATATGCTGCAATTTTAACCGTATTAAAAGAAGTTAACTTTAATAAAACAAAAGCAGCTAAAATTTTAAAGATCGATAGAAAAACCCTTTATAACAAAATAAGCACACTTAAGCTCGATAAGGAAGAATAAATTAAAAATCGATAAAACAAAATAGGCCTATCGGGCATTTAAGAGATAGCCCAAGCACCTTAAATTATGTCAGTATTCTCTTATAAACAGCGTAACAATATTAATCTCGTTATCATTATTGCGCTGGGGGTTTTAATTGCCTATTCTTTACAGAGTATCTTTAGCGCCATCCTGAGTACATTGGTGCTGTATACCATTATGCGCCCTGCGTATATCCATTTAGCAGAAATTAAGGGCTGGAATAAAAGAGTAGTTGCCATTTTGTTGATCAGTGTAAGCATTGTATTGATTGTACTGCCTTTTTATGCACTTAGCAGCATGGTGATCAGTAAAATTTCGGAGCTGCGCAATAATGAAATCTTTTTTAGGAACCTGTTGGTTAAGCTGCAGCACCTGGTTCCAGTCAAAATTAACCAGGAACTGATACAGGATGGTATGAACCGTTTGGGGAATTGGGCCACCCAACTTTTCCCTTCGCTGATTTCAAGTGCGGTAAATATTGTGCTGAGTTTACTGGTAATGTATTTTTTGCTTTATTTTATGTTGATTGAGCGGAAAAAGTTCGAGTTTTCGATGATAAAATATGCTCCTTTCAGAGAGCAGAATGCATTGCGTTTTGGTGATGAAATGCGGAATACTACCTATGCAAATGTGTTGGGCCAGGGATTGATCTGTTTGGTACAGGGATCGTTGGTGAGTCTTTCATTTTATGTTTTAGGCTATAAAGATCCCATGTTCTGGGGAGTAATTACCACATTTATTTCTTTCGTTCCCGTGTTGGGGCCTCCGGTTGTTTTTGTACCGGCTGCCATTTTGCAGATTGCCGATGGAAATAATTTTGCCGGCTGGGCCATGCTTATTTTTGGTTTTGTAGTGATTATCAATATCGATAATGTACTGCGGTTTATAATTGCGAAAAAAGTTGGCAACATTCATCCCATAATTACAGTAATTGGCGTAATTATTGGTATCCCTTTATTCGGAATATTGGGCCTCGTTTTTGGTCCGCTGCTATTGTCTTATTTTATTTTGCTTGTTAAAATTTACGAAACCAGTACGCTTGCATCAGAAAGATTGGAAAGAATTAAAACAAATAATGAGCATAACGAGTTATAAATATAGCTTAACAATAAAATAATGTAGTAGTTTTATATTGTACATAATTGTTAAACCCTTAAAATACATTATTATGAATGATAACTCAAAAGTTGTAGTTGCGCTTTTAGCTGGATTAGCTGCCGGTGCGGCACTAGGAATTTTGTTCGCGCCTGATAAAGGTGAAGAAACCCGCGATAAATTAAGCCAATCTTTAAAAGATCTGGGCGACTCTATCAAAGATAAAGCTGCTGATGAGATTAACAATTTAGCCAGCTTAAAAGATAAAGTAGTAAGCTCAATCAAAACCAAATTGAGAAGCGTAGAAGAAGAATATAGCGACGACGTAGAGCACGCTTAATAAATAAATATTGCATAGCCGGGTGTTTTGCCCGGTTAAACCTCATCTGAATTATGCAGGAAAATAAGGATAAAAGTATTGAAGATCTGATAGATGATGCCAAAGGCTTTTTAGAGGCCAGGGTTGAGTATACCAGGCTTTATCTTGTTGAAAAAGCATCGAAAGTTTTTGCCGATCTGGTAACGAGTACTGCCGTTATTGTTTGCTTTATATTGGCCTTTTTATTTGGCTCGGTAACCCTGGCCCTTTACTTATCCGATGTTTTGGGCAGTTATGCCGGCGGTTTTGGATGTGTTTCACTATTCTATATCCTACTGGCCGTAATTGTTTATCTAACTAAGGATAAATACATTGAGAAAGCAATCATCAACGTTGCCATTAGGAAATATTTCGACAAACTTGCAGATAAGGAGGAAGATGAAAAGGTATAAAGACATCCGTAATCTAACCGACCTGCAGGCCAGGAAATTAGAACTTAAAGTGGAGTATACACTTAAGCAGGAGATGCTTAAATCGGACACCAAAACGTTTTTTAAACAGTTTACATTGGGTGCCCTGATTAAAAAATATGCCACTCCAAATAATCTGTTCAAAGCCGACGAAAAATTAAACATCAGCAGTACAGCCATGTCGTTGCTTTTGCCAATGGTAATGAACAAAACGATATTCAGAGGTGCAGGGTTTTTAACCAAGGCCACTGTAGGTTTAATTTCGGGCAAAGTAGGTAAATCACTCGATGCTGAACATTTGTCAGCTATTTTTAACTCCGTTAAAGGCTGGTTTGGCAAAAAGAAAGAGAAAAAGGATAAGAAGTTTGTCGATTATGGCATCCCGCCAGATAGCGAAACGTATTAGTTCAGTGGTTCATTTGCCATTTGTTCATTGGTTAGCGATGCGCAAAAAATGACCTAAAAGCAAAAAGCCTCAAAATTTTAAAATTTTGAGGCTTTTTTATTGATCGTCATGCTGATCCGATAGCTATCGGATTTATTTCAGCATCTTCCAGGCATGATAGACCCTGAAATGAATTCAGGGTGACGATCACTTCTTAACAATAATTTTTATAATCGCTGTTACTCTGCTCCCTAACCAATTCACCAATGACCGGTAAACCAATGACAAATGAACCAATGGCCAGTGAACTAATAAACCTATAAATCGGTCTTAATCTTCAGTTCCTTCAATTGTTTCTCATCAATAGTACTAGGGCTATCGATCATTACATCCCTGCCAGAGTTATTTTTAGGGAAAGCAATTACGTCGCGGATCGAATCTAAACCTGCAAAAATAGAGGTTAAACGGTCGAAACCGAAGGCGATACCACCATGTGGAGGTGCGCCGAATTCGAAAGCATCCATCAAGAAGCCAAATTGTTTTTGAGCTTCTTCTGCACTAAAACCTAAATGTTTAAACATTAAGGCCTGTAAAGCGCGATCGTGGATACGGATAGATCCACCACCAACTTCTGTTCCGTTGATTACCATATCGTAAGCATTGGCACGTACCTCACCTGGCTTGGTATCAAGCAAAGCAATATCTTCTGGTTTTGGCGAAGTGAACGGGTGGTGCATGGCATGGTAACGTTCAGTTTCTTCATCCCATTCTAAAAGTGGGAAATCCAATACCCAAAGGGCCGAGAATGTATTTTTATCGCGTAAGCCCAAACGGTTACCCATTTCTAAACGGAGCTCGTTTAACTGCTTGCGTACTTTATCGGTAGAACCGGCCAAAATCAATAATAAATCTCCTTTTTCTGTCGCAAAAGCTTCGCTCCATTGTTTAAGATCCTCTTCATTAAAGAATTTATCAACTGATGATTTAATAGTTCCGTCATCGTTATGGCGGGCATAAATTAAACCTGTAGCCCCAATCTGTGGACGTTTGATAAAATCGGTCAATTCATCCAATTGTTTACGTGTATAACTTGCAGCTCCTTTTGCATTGATACCCACCACCAGTTCGGCGTTATCAAATACAGGGAAACCTTTACCTTTTACCAGGTGGTTAAGCTCCACAAACTGCATCTCAAAACGCGTATCAGGCTTATCTGATCCATATAAACGCATGGCATCGGCATATTGCATACGCGGAACCTCCGGCAGATCGTAGTTGCGCACTTCCTTAAATAAAGTACGGATCAAACCTTCGAAGGTATTTAAAATATCTTCCTGCTCAATAAACGACATTTCGCAGTCGATCTGTGTAAACTCTGGCTGACGGTCGGCCCTTAAATCTTCATCCCTGAAACATTTAACAATCTGGAAATAACGGTCGAAGCCCGAAACCATCAACAATTGTTTAAAGGTTTGCGGCGATTGCGGCAAAGCATAAAATTCACCCTCGTTCATGCGGCTAGGCACTACGAAATCTCTTGCGCCTTCTGGTGTAGATTTAATCAATACCGGTGTTTCTACCTCGATAAAATCCAAGGCATCCAGGTAACGGCGAACCGATTGGGCCATTTTATGGCGCAGAACCAGGTTATTACGTACGGGGTTACGGCGTAAATCCAGATAGCGGTATTTCATGCGCAGTTCGTCACCACCATCCGTTTCATCATCGATCATAAACGGCGGTAATTTTGCTGCATTCAGAATTTCTAAAGCAGAAACTTTAATTTCCACATCGCCGGTTGGCATTTTTGGGTTTTTGTTGCTTCTTTCTACAACGGTACCAGTGGCTTTAATCACAAACTCACGGCCCAATGTACGTGCAGTTTCGCAAAGCGCTTTATTATCGTCCATGTTAAAAACCAACTGGGTAATACCATAACGATCGCGGATATCGATAAAAGTCATACCGCCCAAATCTCTTGATTTTTGTACCCAACCACATAACGTAACACTTTCGCCTAAGTTGTTTAGGTTTAATGCACCACAAGTTACTGTTCTTAACATATATATAATCTAAATTGAGCGGCAAAAATACCGATTTTGTTTTAAAGTTGGCGCTATAGCCAAAGGTTTTTGAAATAGGATTTTTGGCATGCAGAAAGTTTGCAATTTGAAAACATTTTATATAGGTTTAATAAAGGAGTGATGTTCTTTAGATGTCGTCACCCTGAATTCATTTCAGGGTCTTTTTTTCAGAAAGGATGCTGAAATAAATCCGATAGCTATCGGATCAGCATGACGATAGTGCTGCCCAAGAAATCAAAGACATTATTATTCGACTAATAACTGAACTCAGATTGGTATAACAATGAATTGGAAAATATTAAAAAACGAAGCAGACTATAATAAAGCATCAATAAGATTGATGGAAATTTTTCATGCGGAACCCAATACCCCTGAAGTTGACGAGTTAGAATTATTACTTGTTCTGGTAAAAGATTTTGATGAAAAAAACTACCAATTACCAGACTTGGATGCCTTAGAGGTAATTAAATATAAGATGAAGGAAATGGGAGTAAAAGCCAAAGATTTGGAACCAATTATCGGAAGTAAGGGGCATGTATCAGCTGTATTATCAGGAAAAAGAGACATTACTTTAAAAATGGCTCAAAAACTTAAAAATTATTTTAGGATTCCATCCGATGTATTTCTCCATTCGACATAGATAATTTAGAATATTAAATTGTACCCTAAAACTATGCTTTTGATTTTAATCTGCTCAATGTTTCTTGCGAAATATTTAAATAAGAGGCCACCATTTTATTTGGCAGATGCGTTACAACCCTCGGGTTTTGGGCGAGTAACTGACGGTAACGTTCGGTAGCATCGAGGGTAATAAACGACATTAACCTGTTGGTATTGGTTACATACGCATATTCTAGGTAATGGCGGTAGAGTTTTTCCCAGTGTGGAATTACTTTAAGCAGTTCGTAAAAATCGCTTTGCCAGATGCAATATAGCTCTGTGTCTTCTATTGCCTGCACAAATTCCTTCGAAATATCGTTGGTGATAAAACTGACTAAAGCTGTGGCAAACTGGTTTTCGAAGGCAAAATGCCTCGTTGCCTCAGTACCACCTTCGGTTAAGAAAAAAATCCGCAAACAACCTTTGGCTATAAAATAAATCTTTTGCGGTTTTTCGCCCGGGCTCACCAGGATTTCATTCTTTTTAACTTTTAATATCTTGAAATACGACAATACTGTTTCCAGATCTGCATTGCTGATCGTTATTTTTTCTTTAATGTAAGCCGAAAGCAGTTTGTACATATTGTATAATTACCCAAAATTAGGGTGTTTAGGATTTTCCCGTAATTTTTTCAGCAAGCTTACGGGCGTTCGGAATGATAATAAATGCTGCAAAATAAGCTACGGGCAGCATCACACTCCATGCTTTTAAAAATTTGATCATCCAATCTTCGCCAAAACCGTAATTGCGCATTAAACCCACAAAGGCCATAATCAAAGTCATGGGGATTACCACAAACAATGTATTGATGTATCTAAAATATTCTTTTTTCATTTTATATTTTTCTAATGCCCCAAAAGTGCGGGTATTAAAAAGCTTAACCTTTGATGTAGGTCAAAAAAAATACTGCAATATCATTAAAATCGAGGATTGATCTATTTCTTGTTTTTAACTTATTTGGGATTGATGCTTTTCATCCAAACAGCTTTCCGCATAACCGATCACTTCTTTTTGCTGTAGCTCTATCAATTTAGTGTTTATTGGTTTATAATTGATGTGCGGTGGAATATCAAGCACAAAATAACCATCCTTAAATTTTTCACTTTCGGCACCCAGCGCATTTAACATCAGGATAATTTCGTTGGTAGGCACGGTTTTGTCCATTAAAACAACCTGAATAGTAGAATGGCCCGAAAAAGCTACCGTTTCGCGGTAGGTTAACATGTTTTCATCAGCATCATGTTCAGCAAAAATGAGATCTTTGTAAGCGAAAGGTGCGTAAAAAGGAACATTATCAATTTTATAATGTCCTTTTTCTACATCTACAATTTCACACCACATTGTCTCTATTGTCCATTCTTCCAGGGCATCGCTATAAAAGCTAAAAAGAATTTTAACGTGTTTGTCTTCGCCCATTAGTATTTTTCCTCTAACACAATTTCCAGGGCAATCACCTTCCACTCTCCCTTAATATTTTTCCAGTGGTAAATTTCTTCGGTCTGGATGGTCTGCTTTTTAGAGAGAACAATCAGTTTAGGCTTTAAAAGAACCGATTTACGGGCAATTTTTTCTATGAAAATATCATCTTCGGTAGATGATTTTATCCTGTAATAACTGGTATGGATTTCCTTGGTGCTGCCAAAGTGTTTTTTTAAATCGATGGTATAATCGCGTTTGTTTATAGCTGGTTTTTCGAATGGTGTAAAGCTCAGGCTATCGTCAAATATGGCTGTATAAGCGGTTAAATCTTTATTTTCAAAAGCCTGGTTTGCTTTCTGGTGTATTTCGTTTATTGCTGAAAGGATTAAATCGGTTTCCATGGCATGAAGTTAATGGTTTGCATCAGGGTTTTCAAATTTATGATGATCCTGTGGTTGATTTTCCACAAATGCAAAATACATAGAAATGTCCATGTGATTAATGATGAAGTGTTTTTAGGGTTTTGGAAATGAAAGGGCGGCATTCCATAGGTGCTGTAGCCCCGCCAT
>NZ_DJDT01000100.1 GCF_002432345.1 Pedobacter sp. UBA5917 | reverse complement strand
TGATAAACCAAAGGAGATGACGCCCCTTTTGATTAAGACATAGCAGGAGTTCTCCATGTTTTCTGTGCATCCTTGGCTGTTTAAATTGCACAAAGAGTAATACTATTTCGGTTGGTGGGACACCAACCGATAAACCAGTTAACAAAAAACCGTAAGAGTAACCAGCTCTTACGGCGCATGTACAGTATTAACCCACCATACTAAGGGCTGAGAATATTTTTAATAACCAGCTGAATTTTATTAATATTTAGACATTTAAATTCTAGCCTCCTTTTTCTAACGCGATCGTCATGCTGAATTTATTTCAGCATCTATCATGCTAGATAGACCCTGAAATAAGTTCAGGGTGACGACCTGGTCTTACTGCGCTTCTATTTTAAGCACCACACTGGTTCTGCTTTGGTTTATATCAGGGTTAAAACCAATTTTCATCAGGAAATCGCCGGTATAGGTTTTAGTATTATCAATCGATGATTTGGTACCCGGATATACATTGATTTCGGAGATTTTATACTTTTTAGCAGCGTCTAAACCATTAAACCTGATCGGCAGTTTACTCGCTTCTCCGTAACGGTTGTTTACCAGATAGTTGAATACGATACCCGTTTTTTTATCTTCGGTAAGGTATAACATCGAAGCTACACTGTTTTCGCGTGGGTTCGATAACCTGTACTGATCGCCCTGCCAGATTACCGGTTTAACCTCGTTATAGGTTTTAATGGCATCCTGGCAAAAAGCTAAATCGTTCGGTGCTAAATGACCTACCACAATATCGAATCCCATTTTACCCATCATGGCTACGTCGGTACGGAACTTGATCGGTTGTTTGCCCCAATCGGTAACATGGTTGGAACTCGAAATGGCCGGATAGAAATAAGAATATTCCCATTGCATAAAAATACGCTCTAAAGGATCGGTATTATCGCTTGGCCAAAACTCGGTGAAGTATTGTAAAGCACCATAATCTACCCTGCCGCCACCGCCAGAACATAACATCATCGGTACAGTTGGGTATTTCTTTCTGATGCGCTCGAGCACTTTGTACAATCCGCGTACATAGTCGATATAAAAGTGTGATTGGTTTTTAAGGGTTGCCGAATGTGCATTGTAAATTACTGCATTGCAATCCCATTTAATGTAGGCCAGCTCAGGGTTTTTGGTAAAAAGATCATCAACCACACCGAAAACAAAATCCTGTACTTTTGAGTTGGTTAAATCGAGCACCAGTTGGTTACGGAAGTAAAACTCTTCCCTTTTGGCTTCTTTTACCACCCAATCAGGATGTTTTTCGTAAAGTTCGCTTTTAGGGTTTACCATTTCCGGCTCAATCCAGATCCCGAATTTTACATCGTTGTTTTTGGCTTCTTTTACCAATGAGGCGATCCCGTTAGGCAGTTTCTTTTTGTTTTCGTCCCAATCGCCCAAACCGGCAACATCGCCGTTTCGTGGGTATTTGTTTGCAAACCAGCCATCATCAAGCAAAAACATATCAACACCAAGTTTTTTGGTATCTTTTATCAATCCAAACAGTTTGTTTTCGTCGAAATCGAAATAAGTGGCTTCCCAGTTGTTCAGCAAAGTTAACCTTGTGCCTTTACCATCCAATAAACGGTAATTACGTGCCCACGATTGCAGGTTCCTGCTTGCTGTGCCTTTACCGGTACTCGATAAAGTGGTAAGGAAAGCCGGTGTCGTAAAAACCTCATTCGGTTTTAAAGTATAAGCCGATGCATAATTATTGATGCCTGAAATAATCCTTAAATTATCGAGATGATCCAGTTCTAAATCGGTACGGAAGTTGCCGCTATAAGCCAGTGTGCCATAAAGCACGGTACCTTCGTTTTCTGTAGCAGGTTTATTCATCGATACCATAAAAACAGAAGGCTGGAAGAGGTTTGCACGTGTACCAAGTTTCGAATCGAGTGTTTTTATGCCGTGGGTAATTTTACTTTCTTCGGGCTGCATTTCTTTCGCCCAATCGCCATGGTACTGGGTAAGGAAAAAGGAACCTCCCCTTAAATAGAGATTGGCAGAAGCAAACTTGTGCAGGGTTACGTTGCCCTTCTCGTTATTTTTGATCTCGCTCCACTGCTCTACCACGTTTTCGTTATAATAAACTTTGTAATAAAGGGTAGTTTCGAGGTTATATACGGGATCTTTTAATACAATACTGGTAATGGAAACATTATCAGATTCTTTTTTCACACTGTGACTTACGTAATGCAGATCGAGCGAATTATTACCATCAGCATGGGTAACGGTAATGGCGGGTTCGAATAAATTCCTTGTGCCCGAAGTGGTATAGGCCTCGTCGTTTACGCCGGTATAATCGCTTCCCTGTTTATAGGAATTTAAAATATTGGCGTAATCGCTCTGCGAAGCCAGTTTTGGCCCGTAATACACCATTTTAACATTGGTTTTGGTATCTGCCTGTAGAACAATGGCATTTTGTTTTGTTTCAATAGGTATAACCGTTTGCGATTTTACCTCCAGCAAGCATAACATTAGGCCCGAAAATAAAGTGACTGATAGTTTCATATAATATAGGTTCTCTGAATAAACGATCTGTAATTAAGGATGTATAACGATGGCAAAACCTCCACCCTTTGCCATATTAAGGGGCAGTACGGTTTTCTGGTTCACAGTAATGGTTTTATAGCTATAGGCGGTAGCATCGGTGTTGGCATTTGGCGCATCGCTGTAAATTTCGGCCTGGAACTGTCCTGATGGCAGGAAAGAGAAATCGACGCTCACCTGATGTTCATTCCAATTGCCCATACCGCCAACATACCAGTTTTTACCTTTTCTTTTGGCCATTACCACTTCTTCGCCCAATTTTGCCGAGAGTGCTTTTTCTTCGTCGTAAACCGTTGGCACTGCAGATAAATAGCGCATAATGGTATCTTCCTTCATATAGGCGCTTGGCGAATCGGATAACATGGCCAATGGCTGGTGATAGATGATATACATGGCCAATTCGTGGCAACGTGTGCCCTGCCCTGAAGGCAATCCCGGATCAACAGGTTTAAAAGTTTCTTTGGTTTTGTTGCGCATTGCACCCGGCGTATAATCAAACGGACCTGCCAGCATACGGATAAAAGGTGTTAAGAGGTGCAGATCGGGATTAATGGTATAATCCCATTTATCGGATTCGGCACCCCTTACCGCTTCATAGTTCACAATATTCGGGTAGGTTTTTTCGAGACCCGTGGGTTTACTGCAACCGTGAAAGTTGATCATCAGTTTTCTTTTGGCCGCTGCCCTTGCAATGATTTCAAACCATTTAATGGCTTCCTGATCGTCGCGATCGATAAAATCTACCTTTAAACCTCCTGCACCCAAAGATTGTACAAAATCGAGGTTTTTATCCAGATCTTTAAGTAAGGTAGTGGCCACGCACCATAAAAACACCCCTACATTTTTCGATTTCGCATTAGCGATAACCGCTTTGATATCATTTTTAGGATTGATTTTAGTCAGGTCGTAATTGTTAGACCAACCTGCATCAACCATTAAATACTCAAGTTTATATTTAGCGGCAAAATCGACATAATAGTTATACAGTGCAGTATTCCGGTTATCCATTCCAGATGGGATCGGAGCCCCCGGCAATAGGGCATCGTGCCACCATTCCCAGGCTGCTTTGCCGGGTTTTATCCATTGGGTATCTTTAATTTTTGATGGTGTAGCCAGTTCGGTAACAAGGTGATTGGTTAACAATTGTTTATCATCTGTAGCAATAATAGCAATACGCCACGGGTAGCTCCGTTCGCCGCTTGTTTTGGCAATAAAAGGATGGCGCTGTTTTACTACAGAAACAAAATTGCCCCAACTGCCCAACTGTGAATAAGAAGGTAGTTGCGCCCATTCGCCAATAAAACCGGCTTTTTCTTTTTTAACATACATGCCCGGGTAATCGAAAAGATCAGATTCGGCAACAATTACCTTTGTACCATCTTTATAAGCAAAAAGTGCCGGTGTGGTAGCCCTTTTCCCTGCCGGGATGGCTTCTACAGCGTCCGATTTGGTATAAATACCCTCCCAGGTTGTGTAGGTATCAGTTTCCTGCAATACGGCCGCAGCACTGGGCTGTACATTAAAGGTGGCGGTTTCGTTAATCACCTTTACCGAATCTTTTAAATGAGTGATAAAACGATAAGCAAAACCCTCGTTGTACAACCTGAAAACCACATCGTAACGTTTGCCAAAGCTTAGGGTTAAGGCATTGTAGCGCGCCGTTTTCTGGTTTAATGTTTTATCGGGAATATCGCCGCTACCCAGGTTTTCACTATCCATTTCGATGCCGATGGGTGAAAAAGCAATAATTTCCTTTTGTTTTAAATTAACCGAATAGCCCAAAGATTTGCCGGTACTAATGTTTACACCAATGTTTCCATCGGGTGAGCTTAGGATATATTTTTTCTGTGCAAAGGTTATCTGAGCAATTAAAAAGAGTATTAAAAAAATTGGTAAAAAACGTCTCGTCATCATATCGTATCGAACTGGTAAATAATTTTCTGTTGGTAAACTGCTCCTTTTTCTATGGTTACGGAGGGTGCTAGCTGTTGGTTTGGCGCATCGGGATAATGCTGGCACTCGAGGCATAAGCCATTAAACGCGGCATAAGGTTTACCCTGGTGACCAAGCCCCGTGGTACCCAAAAAGTCGCCGGTGTATAACAACACGCCATAACTATCGGTAAACACCTTTAAGCTTCGTCCCGATGGGGCATGCGAAAGCTCGGCGGCCAGAACAAGCGCTGTTGGCGATGGCTTTTGGAGCAGGTAATAATTATTGAGGCCTTTGTTGTTATTTTCGGTAATTACTTCGGCTATTTGTTGCCCGTTAAAAGTATTTTTAAGTGTAGAAACAATTTTTCCGGTTGGGAGATACTCGCTATCCATTTCCAGCATTTTTTCGGCAGGAATGTATAGGTGGTGATCGAAAATATCACTTTGTTTGCCGCTTAAATTAAAATAGGCATGATTGGTTAAACTTACGATGGTTTTTTGGTTCGAATGAGCTTTGAAATTGATTAAAATTTCGTTTTTATCCGTTAGTTCGTAAGATACCGAGCAATGCAAATCGCCGGGAAAACCGCCTTCCCCTTCGCCGCTGTACAAGGTAAAAATCACCTTATTGTCTTCTGTATGATAGTTGAATAATTTATTACTAAAACCGTAAGCACCGCTGTGGTTGGTGTTTGATCCATCGTTGGTATCCAGTTGAAAGGTTTTACCATCCAGCACAAACTTACCCCCGGCTATGCGGTTGGCAAAACGGCCAATGGTTGCCCCAAGATAATTCTGATCATCAAAATAATCTTCCAATTGAGCAAAACCCAACACCACATCGGCAAGCTGACCATTTTTATCGGGCATAAGTGCCGACACCAGGGTAGCGCCATAATTGCTAAGCGAAATGGACGCTCCGTGTTTATTGCTTATTTTAATGAGTTTAGCCTCATTAAGCCCGGTGATGATATTATCTTCTTTTGTATTGGTAATGTTCATTATCTGTTTTTGGTAGGTTGAGCGGTAAATTACTTTGCTTAACCTGTTTTTTTTGAAGAAACCACATTGATGAGTTTCCCGTTTACTTTAACTTTTACCGGGCTTCCGTTGGCCGAAAAAACCTGGTAATGGGTTACCATACCATCTTTCCAGCTTAAATTAACGGTATAGTTACCCCTCGCTTTTAAACCTTTAATACTTCCGTGTTTTTTCCAGGCATCGGGTATGGCAGGTAGTAAATTGATGTAACCTTCGTGACTCTGGATCAGCATTTCGGCGATACCGGCAGTAGCACCAAAGTTGCCATCAATCTGGAAAGGTGGCCCCGCCGAAAGGAGGTTATCGTATACTCCCCCACCGGCACCATAGTTAATATCAGTACGTTGTGTAGGTTTTAACAACTCCCTAAACAGTTTAAAAGCCCTGTTCCCATCGCGCAACCTTGCCCAGAACAATAGTTTATAGGCAATAGACCAGCTCGGCCCGTCGTCTCCACGTACATTTAGCGTTTTTTTCGAGGCTTCGGCCAGATCTGGTGTAGCATCTACGGTGATTAATGAAGCGGGATATAAACCATATAAGTGCGAAATATGACGGTGCTGCTGGTCGGTTTCTTTATAATCTTCAATCCATTCCATAATCCGGCCATCTTTCGAAACCCTTCCGGCAGGTGGAAGCAAGCTTAATTTATGCTGAAGCGATTTCTGCAGTTCTACATCCAGGTTCAGTGTTTTAGCGGCATCGATTACGTTTGTAAAGAGTTCGCGTACAATCTGGTTATCAATGGTTGGCCCGATGGTTACATTGGCTGTTTTACCATTGGGCATGTAAAAACTGTTCTCGGGCGATACAGATGGCGCTGTCATCATCCAGCCGGTTTTTGGGTCGGCAACCAATACGCTGCTGTAAAACTGTGCCGAACCTTTAATAATCGGGTATATTTTTTTGAGGTAATTGATGTCTTTGCTAAAAGCATAATGATCCCAGAGGTTATTGCATAACCAGCCCGAACCTGCATTGGCAACACCCCATGAGGCACTTTCGCCAGGCTCAGTGAAACCCCAGATATTGGTAATTACGTGTGCAATCCAACCATCGGCATTATAATAGGCTTTTGCTGTTTTTTGTCCGTTGGGTACCATATTTCCCACTAGATCCGCCAAAGGAAGGTTCAGTTCTGATAAATTGACTACTTCTAATGGCCAATGGTTCATCTGCACGTTCACATCCAAATGGTAATCGCCGTTCCATGGGGTGTGGATCTGGTTTGCCCAAAGCCCCTGCAGGTTTGGCGGCAAAAGCCCTACACGTGTGCTCGAAATACTCAGGTATCTTCCGTACTGAAAAAACAGGGCAGGTAACTGTAAATCGGCTTCGGGATTTTTATAGTATAAGGCCAGTCGCTTATCGGTAGTTAAGGCGCTATTTTCGCCTGTTCCAAGATCAATATCCAACCTGTTGAACAACTTCTGAAAAACTTGTTGGTGTTTTAATTTTTCGATAGCGTAATCCTGTTTTAAGGCTTTGTTGAGCAAAAGTATTGCGTTCTGTCTGAATTTTTCGTCTTTATAACTGGTTTTAGTCGATAGGTAAATGGTCAATACATTGGCTTTTGTTATTTCCAATGCTTTACCATCTTTACTGATTTTACCACCGGAAACTACAGGCTCCAACAAGGTGAGATATTCCATACCTTTGCCATCGATACCGTTATCCAGCTGACCTGAAAGCTCAATCCCATTTCCTTTTACCTGGCTCTCGCTCCTTTCCGGGCGGCTAAGCGAAAGTTTACAGTTGATCTGTCCGGGTTTATCGGCTGTAATCCTGATGATGGCCACATCGCCACTAAAACTGGTAAAGTATTCCCTTTTAAAATGTACGTTATTGATGGTAAAATCGGTAATGGCAAGGGAATTGTTCAATTGAAGTTCCCTTTTGTAAGTTGTTGGATTTTTATCCTTTCCCTCATACTGATATTTGATATCGAGGTTGCCCAGCATTTGGAAACAGCCCCAATTGGCCCCACCTGATCCTTTTCCTGTACATACAAAATTCTGGTTCACCAGGTTTTGGGCCTCGTCGTTTTTACCTTCGAGAATCAGTTTCCTGATTTCGGGCAGGTTTTTATAGGCTTCATAATTGTTAGCATCCTGTGGTGCGCCAGACCAAAGGGTAATATCATTCAGTACTACCTGTTCGTTATTTACACCACCATCGGGCATCATGCCCAAACGGCCATTGCCCAGTGGAAGCGTTTCTTCCCAACGGCCTGCAGGTTTATCGTACCAAAGCTTAAATGGCTTATTTTGTGCAAAAGCTGTTGAGAGAGCAGAAAGTGAAATAATTAAGGTGTAAATCAGTTTTTTCATTTGCTGTGTGGGCAATCGGGATCGGATATTTTAGCTACGCCATCTTAACAGGGTGTTAAAATTGGCGTAGCAGACTAGATTAGTTACGTTTATAAAATGTGAATTCGCTAAAGTGGAGATAACTTTCGCCACCCCAGGTTTCGAGTACTTTAAAGCGCAGGTACCTGTATGTTGTGATATTGGTGGGGAAAGTAAATTTCTCACCTGCCTGTGCAAATGCTTTATCTGCGTCGGTATTTTGCCCTTTGGGTAAACCCGACGGTTTGAAAGAGGTAAAGGTTTGAAGTTTTGTCCAACTACCCCAAGTACCATCTGAATTTGGATTATTACTGCCCCAAACTTCGAACACTTTTAAATTACCAACACTATACAAAGCACTTTCACGCTGCCAAAGTCTAAAATTATCCAATTGCACCTGCTGGCCCATATCGAAAGTAAACCATTGCGGCATGCCCGATCCTCCGGTATGGAAACCCTGGTCCTGACCTTTGATATTGTCCCACACGCGTGGCAATACCCAGCCATATTCAGAGGCAATATCAGTTGGCAGTCTTAATTCTTTAAACAGCGACTTATCGCACTCTGTAACTTTGATAATGGTCGGGAAATCAGAAAACTGTGCTGCATTAAATGCATCAATCGATCCAATTTCAGGATAGTAAGAAGAGCGATATTGAATATTAGTACCCAATTTATAATTTGGGATAATAATAGCATTATCATCTGCCAACAACTGCCTTTCTTCAATAGCACCCGTACTGTTGGTGTAACGGATGGTAGTAGCCACATTCATGGTATCCCTTTTATTAAAGTTTAGGCGTAAGGTACCATCTGCCAGGAAAGTATAAGGCTCGGTAGTGTTTACGCTTCTATTAAGCAAAGTTGAAATATAAGTTGCGCCATATACCCTTACGTTATTGATTTCGGTTGCAATGGATTTATTGCCATCACTATCATAAGATACCACCGAAAAGGCGTATACGTACTCATCAAGATTTGGGATAATTACTTTTACCACATCACTCGGGTTGTGCGAAGTGGCAGGCACCTCTAATTTACTTGCACCATTGTTCCAGGTAATTACATATTTGGTGATACTCGGATCGGGACTCGGGTTCCAAACCAGCTGTGCCCGCAGATTACCTGTATTGTAACCTGCTTTGGCAATTTTACCCGAATATTTAATCTCTTTGTTATCCAGGAAAGCTTTATAATCATCAGCATACTTTTTACAGCAAAAGAAAGCAATGGATATGAAGCAGATGAGCGAAATTTTAACTATAGTTTTCATGATCTATTTTCTTATATACTGATTACTACTGAACACTTCCGTACAGATTGATCTCCAATGCGTGTACATAATCTAAACCGCCCCAGGTTTGGGTAACCTCGTATCTAAGGTATTTAACCGGCTGGGCCGTACGCGGCATTTTAAAGTTTACCCCTTTGGCCACAAATGCTTTATCGGCATCATTGGCCTGGCTAGGCGATAAACCTGAAGGTGGATTTGGGAAAACAAAATTGCCCAGGTTAATCCAGTCGCCGGCAACGGTACCTTCTGCGGATCCGGTAGGTAAAGGAGAATCGGCAGGATTGGTTTTAGTTGAACCCCAGAAAGTAAATTTGCGGGTATTCTGATAACCATAGTATTCGTTTGGCCTCTGCCAGATTACAAAACGGCTTATTTTTGCAGTTACACCCAGGCTCATGGTACCAAAAGTACGTGGCGAGCTTAAGGTATGCCAGCCGGGTTCGCCCAAACTGCCATCAAAGAAGTATTTGAAATCCCATCCCGGATAAATCGGCGCATCACTTGGTAAACGATATGTTGTCATTTTACTCTTATCCAATAAGGATTCGAACAGCGGAGTAAGGGTTTTGATTACGGTATCGGAAGTATTGCCAAAACGGTCTTTAGTGTATACCCCCACTTTGTAAGGCACCGGGTTAAGGTTGCGGATGGATACATCAATTGTATCGGAGCTTACATACTCCGGATCCTGCTCATCAAACGATTTTGTTTTATCGTTGTACACTAAAAGGTGTACAGAAAGCGGCGCCCTGTTCGGGTTTAAACCAAAGAAATTGGCCCCGCCAAAATCGGGCGTAATGTTGAATGCAGTATTAACGGCAATATAATTGGGAGTTTTAGGATGCACTTTTACTACAACCGGATCAGACATTACATTGGCACGGCTAACCGCATATAAAGTAACATCATAATCCTTCTCCCTTGCAAAACCATCAACCATAATGGTATCGGTATAATAACTCGATTTGGTTTCCCTTGTGCGGTTATCATTAATAGAATAGCGGGCCAAAACGTACAAAAGGTTTTTCGAATTGGGCAAGCTATAGGTAATCCTTGCAGCACCATCGATGTTTTCCACTTTGGCGTTGTTTATCGGACCCGGTTTTGTCATATCGTCGGAAACAGCCTGGAAACTATTCTCCTCTGTTTTACAAGAAGCAAAAAATAGGGTTACCAGGGCCACCATTAACGTCAAAAACACAAGGTTTTTTCTGTAATTAATCTTTTTCATAATCTATAATTGAATATTAATCTTCAAAATTGATGTCTACCAGAATGGATTCTGTACGAGGTTCTCATTGATCACCACTTCAGAATTTTTAATCGGCCAGAAATAATCCTTTACACCGAAAAACGGCACGGCAACTGTTCTGGGGCGATAATAATTTACGGCACTACCTTCGTTCACATTCCAGCCCTGCAATGGTCTGCTTAACACACCCTGCAACTCTTTCCAGCGGCGCAAATCCCATCCGGCCTGACCTTCGAAACAAAGTTCAATCCTTCTTTCCTGGTGGATAATCTCACGTCGGCCTTCTTTGGTATCTGGTTTTGTAGGGTTTTTAGAATAGTTTTGCCAAGAGGTTGCAACACCCTGCAAACCTGCCCTGGTGCGCACTTTATCTACATAGGCCAATATATCGGCTTTAGGGGCAACGCCTTCTTCATTCAATGCTTCTGCGTAAAGTAAATACAGACCGCCAAGGCGCACCACCGGTATATAAAATGTTTCGAACTGGATACCATTGTTCATTATCGACAGGTAAGGCACCAGTTTTTTAGGCCAATAGCCAGTTATGTTGGTGGCAAACTGACTTTTTGGGCCGGCTATGGCAAATGGCCCTCTCGCCTGTACATAAAAGGCATCGCTTTCGTTACGTTTATCGTTTCCGAACCAGATACCGCCATCGAAACCTAAATCGGCATAAAACCTTGGCTCGCGGTTAAAGTTTGCCTTTGCGGTTTCGTAACCCAATTTGATATAGGATTGATTATCGGCATCACCAAATTGAGTGGTATTACGGTTGGCATAATCAAATGCACCAGTGTTATCCTCGTTGATAGGCACACCGTTTTTAGTGTAGAACAGCTCGGTGGTTGAAAGTGGAACCGACCAGTTAGAAGGCTGCTCGTTACCAAAAGCAACGGCATCGGAGGTTAATTTAGGAAATACATAGCCCTGATAATCAAAACCATACTGTGATCCCCAGATCAACTCCGGGTTCTGATCGCGTTTTTCGCCAATTACCATCTGTATGGTAAGCACGCGTTTCAATTTATCCGAAACATTTTCTACTTTATTGGTCGGTACCAGGTTGTACAATGCTCCGCCCTGCTTTTCAAACTCATCAATGGCAGCTTTACAGGCTTTTGCGGCCAGGCTCCATTTTTGCGGATCAACAGCAGTAGAAAACAGGTTTTTACCGTCTTTATCTTTAAAACTTGCAAAATCGGGGTTGCCGTTAAACAATGGGCTTGCTGCAGTGGTTAATGCTTCTGCTTTTAAAGCAAGTCCCATCGATCTGGTGGCACGGCCATACTCTAAAAGTGGATTTACCACAACCGATGGCAGATCAACAACAGCTTCGTTAAGCAATTGATCTACATAAGCGAAAGACTCATCAACAGTAGCGCGTTTAACCTTTGTATTTTCAATAGGGCCATCAATAGGACGGTTTTCTTTGATCAATACAATCGGTCCGTACAGCCTGATGAGGTAGTAATGGTAATAAGCCTTTAAAAATTTGATTTCGGCAATCCATCTCTTCTTTTCATCATCTTTAAGGTCGTAAGGTTTATTGATGTTTTCGAGCATAATGTTACACCTTCTCAGCGCAACATAGATATTCTGTCCGCCGTTATTACCTGTCCAATGATCGATTACCGGGCTTGATACATTCTGTACTCCACCCCTAATGAGCTTAAAACCCGGACCTGTAATTTTATTGAAAGGATTATCATCAAGGTTTGGATAGATAATTTCGGACGAGGTAACAAAGCCTACATTGTTTACCACCTCGCGGTTCAAGCTCTGAAAGGCGTTGTAACAACCGAAAAGGTAGTTTTCTGCCTCGTTCCTGTTCGAAAAGGCATAATCAAGCGTACCAACGTTATTGGGAACAACATCCAGATATTTTTTACATGATGTGCCAGCGATAGAAAGCACAACCAGGCAGATCACTTTATAATAGAATTTCATATCTTTTATTTTTTCTGTTAGCATTATAACCCCACATTTAACCCAAAATTGAATACCTTCTGGATCGGATAAGCAAATCCATTGCCGCCCAGTTCGGGATCCCACATTTTAAATTTGCTCCAGGTAACCAGGTTTAAACCGTTCAGGTAAACACGGCAGTTAGAAAGCCTTAAAGTTTTTAGTAGATTTTTTGGAAGGGTATAACCGATCTCAACCGATTTTAACCTGATAAAACTTCCATCCCTTAACCACCACGAACTCGATTGAAGGTTATTGGCCACTACGGCCGAACTGGTACCCAAACGTGGATAAGTAGCATACAGGTTCTGGTTCTCTTCAGACCAGTGGCTATCTGCATATGACTGTAGTACCTGTGCCCTACCTTCTACATAAGCTACGTTACGCTCCAAAAACGGACTTGTTGTTTTGGGATCGATGAAAAAGGATACCCTGGCCTGGCCCTGGAAGAATGCAGAAAGATCGAAACCTTTATAACCGGTTGAGAAACCAAAACCGTATACAATTTCGGGGGTGGTAGGATAACCCATAAATGCCATATCAAGATCATCGATCCTTCCATCGCCGTTTAAATCGCGGTATTTAATATCTCCTCCTCTTGGCACAGCACCCGTAATTACGTTGCCATAAACATCACTGGTATTAAACTGTTGTGTTGGTGAGTTTTTCACCTCGGCATCATCCACAAACAAACGTTCGGCGATGTAACCATAACCCCTACTGATCGGCTGACCGATAAAATGTCTCCAGGTTTCAGGATAGTTTGGTTCTTCGATATAACCGTATTTGTTGGTAGAATAAGTAAAGTTACCACGCACAGCGCCCCAAAGTCCATTGTTAAATGTCTGCTTATAATCCACAGATAAATCCAATCCTTTCGAATCTACTTCACCAAGGTTGGTTAATACATCCGTTTCGAAACCTTCGGTTGAAGGGATATTACGTTTACGAAGGATATCGTAACGGTGGTTTTTATAGATCTCTGCAATAACGTTCAAATTTTTCAACAAGGTAAATTCCGCAGCCAGATTGGTCTGTCTGGATGTTTCCCAAGTGATATTGGAGTTGGCATAACTCCTGATGGATACACCGTTTAGCTGGTTACCGTTGTTAATACCAAACTGTGCAAAGTTTCCACCGTTAAGGTTAACATCCGAAAGGTAGAAAAAGCGCTGCGAACCAATGGCATCGTTACCTACCAAACCATGACTAAAGCGTACTTTTAGGCGGCTAATAATATCATTTTTAGGCCAGAAAGCTTCGTTTGATGGTACCCATGCACCGCCGATAGTAGGGAAAAACCCGTAACGGTGTTCTGCAGAGAAACGTTCAGATCCGTTTAAACCGAAGTTAAACTCTACAAAATACCTGTCTTTAAATGAATAGGTAGCACGGCCTGCCACCCCCATGTTACGGAAAGGCAACGAATATGGCAATGTAGTGGTATTGGTACGCGGATCTTTTGCACTTGAGTACAAAGTTTGCTGTATTGTACCAATAATGGTTGAACTTACGGTATGGTTTCCGAATTTACGGTTATAATCCAAAGCACCCTGGAAATAGAAAAAAGAGTTGGCGTTAGGCTCGCTCCTGTTGTATACCAGGTATTCGGTAGGCACGTTATTGCTTACGTTGTTTTTAGGATTTAACCACGTTAATGCATAAGTATTCGATACTTTATCATAGCTATCGGCACTGTAAAAATAAGGCGAGTATGCCAGCTGCGAATCGAAATAAGAATACCTGTTGGTATTAAATACGGTTCTTAGTTTTAAGCCTTCGGTAATGAATTTAAAATCCTGGTTAAGCTCCAACTGTGCCGACATGCGCGATTCGGAAGAACTTTTATGCCCTTTTAAAAGCTGCGCATAAGGGTTTCCGTTCGGATAAAGGATACTGTTGTTCTTGGTGCCATCAGGACCGCCCACGTTACCGAACAAAATATGGTTTGCACCTGCATTTGCCGCATCGGCAGGGTAATAGGCAGGGAACAGCACCGGACTGGCGTGAGAAGCAATGGCATATAAATCGGACGCGAAAGAACCATCAAGGGTAATTGGCCCGTTATAATCGCTAAAAGTACCCGAGAGCCTTACAATCAGCTCCGTTGTTTTGCTCAGGTTGATATTAACGTTTGAACGTAACTGGTAGTTTTTAAAGTTTACGTTGTTCTCGTTATTATTGCGGATATCTGTTTTTAAGATCCCGTTATCAATGTTGTACGAACCGGAAACGTAATACTTGGCTACACCTCCACCACCACTGATACTTAAGTTGTTACGCTGGGTGGTGGCATTCTTTTTAAATAACATATCAATCCAGTCAACCGCAGGGTATACATATTGATTGCTACCCGGACTGTTATTCATTGTAGCACGGGTATTGTCTATTTTGGTTTGGTTAAAAGGCAATGGCAAAGTTGGGTTACGTGTTAACGAAGCCTCGTTATACAATTCCATATACTGGATCGGATCTACCAGATTGAGGGTTTGTGTAGATTGCGATAAAGAATATTCGGAACGGAAATTGATTTTGGCCTTACCCTCCCTACCTTCTTTTGTACTTACCAAAATTACACCGTTTGCACCACGTGCACCATAAAGTGCTGTGGCACTGGCATCTTTTAAGATAGAGAAACTGGCAATATCGTCGGTTTGTAAACGGGCAAGATCGTTGGGTGTTAACTCCACGTTATCGATCAAAATCAATGGATCCTGTTTATAACCGAATGTGGTTACCCCACGGATAAAGAAAGAGGCATTATCCTGCCCAGGCTGGCCGCTGCGCTGGTAGGCAATAATACCGGCGGCCTGCCCCGCGAGTGCCGCGGTAAGGTTACTTGCTGGTATTTTTAAATCGCCCGGCTTAATGGTGGTTACCGAACCCACAACGGCTTCTTTCCGCTGTTTCTGGCCCATTGCGGTAATTACCACCTCATCGGCCATTTGTACAACCGATTCTTTTAACACTACATTATATACAGTGCTTTCGGTTACCACGATCCGCTTTGCGGTATAACCTACCAGGGCTACACGGAGTGCACCGCCTTTGGCCACATCGATTACAAACTTACCGTTGTTATCGGTCTGTGTACCGGCTTTACTGTTTTCAACGGTTATGGTTACACCGGGTAAAGCCACGCCTGTAGTGTCTCTTACGGTACCGGTAACAGTTGTTTTAGTCTGCGCAGTTACCTGCAGACCCATCAAAACAAAGAACAAAAACGGGATGCATTTTAACACATTTAGAAAAACATGTTTCCGGCAGAGCCACCTAATGTCCGAATTAGTAAAAAATGACTTCATAAATTATTTGGTTAGGGATTTTAGATATTGTTTTGTGTATTCGCGCAGTTCATTTTAGTTATGCCTGGTGGATACGGTAAAACTTTGTGCAGTTTGGGAATTTTGTAGGGGTATAATCATATCAGTTATATTTGGTTTGGTAAACTTAGGATAGATCACTTCCTTATAAAATGGATAAACCCAAAAAAAAGATGGACAATACGATCATTGACCAGAAATTTTGTACTGATAAAAAAAATATCAATTTTTGTATAAAATCAATTCAGTTTTAAATCATAAATACCTATATTGTTACGCTTTAGCCATAAATCCGTTATCAATACGTTTATAGTTAATGCTAACCAAATCCAAGTATATCCCATTCTTCTTAAAATTTAATGGAGCAAAAAATCATTGAGCCAAGAAAAAAAATCAAAGAGGGTTTTATCGGCCAGAAACGTATTGTACTTCCGCCCAACATCAGGAAGAGGATCGTTAACAACCCTATTGTTAAAACTTTTTACTTAACCGCAATCGGCCATTATCCTAAGGCAGCCAACCACGATATCGAAAGGAAATCGGGCAGTAAGGACTATATTTTCATCTACTGTACTGAAGGTTTTGGTTACATCAATATTCTGGGCAAAAAACTGTTGTTAAGCCCAAACTCGTATTACATTATCCCAAAAAATGTAAGTCACAGGTATCAGAGTCACGAAACCAGTCCATGGAGTATTTTTTGGGCGCATTTTAGTGGCGACATTGCAGAAAGCATATTTAACCGTTTTGCTGAGGGCAACTTAACACAGGTGCAGGAAGTACCTTTTGTAGAAAGCCGTATTAAACAGTTTAACCTGATTTATACTTTACTGGAGCAGAGTGTTGATGAAAAGGACATGGAGATTATCAATATCAAACTGCTGAATTTTATGTCGTCGTTTATTTATTATAAAGAGGTAAATCCTGATGTGTACAATAGTAACTCCATCAGTAAATCGATTCTTTATATGAAGAAAAACCTGAAGGAAAAATTTACGGTTGAGGACCTGGCCATACAGCAGAATTTATCGGCATCACACTACCTCAGATCCTTTAAACAGAAAACAGGCAGTTCGCCCATTAATTATTTTAACCAGCTTAAAATACAGGAATCGTGTCAATACCTATATTTTAGCGATATGAGTATTAAAGAAATCTGCGCGGAGCTGGGTTTTTCTGATCAATATTACTTTTCGAGGTTGTTTAAACTCATTACGGGTACTTCGCCATCGCGGTATAAGAAGTTGCATAAGCGGTAACTTTTTTAACCTTTAACCGCAAAGTGCGCAGAGAAAGAATGCGCAAAGGACGCAAAGTTAGTTGAGCGCCGTCACCCTGAATTTATTTCAGGGTCTATATTGCAGGAAAAATGCTGACAAGCGAAGAATTTTAGCCCCATCTTACATCATTTAATTCCGTGTTAATCCGTGCATCCGTGGCTAATCTTTCCAAAAACTCCAATAAAACAACCGTCATCTGGACCAGAACTCAGATCCTTCGACTACGCTCAGGATGACAACTTAATAAAACGGCCGTCATCTCGACTGGAGCAAAGCGGAATGCCCGCCTGCTTCGGGTAGGGAGAGATCTACCTCGAGATAGATTTTGCTTCGCAGAGCCTGCAGGTTCTCGACTGCGCTCGAAATGACGACAATTCTGGTAACTTTTTGCATTTTGGGTCCCGCTGATAGCGCTGATCTCGCAGAATCTTGTTTCCATTTTCCATCAGCAATCATACATTTTCCATCATTTAATTCCGTGTTAATCCGTGCATCCGTGGCTAATCTTTCCAAAACTCCATTAAAACCGTCATCTCGACCGGAACGCAGTGGAGCGGAGAGATCTATTCTGCGTGAAAGACCCTGAAACAAGTTCAGGGTGACGATCGCATTAGTAGATGCTAAAATGACGATGTAGCTGAAAACAACGGATTTCTCCTAAAATACCCTCCACCTTCAAAATTTACCGAATAATCGCTCTTAAAGTGGGTGCTTTTCTGATAATAATCGGTAGTGATAACCTGCGCACCTGATTTACATGCGGCTTCGAAGTAAGACCGGTCGTTGGTTCGGGCTTGTTTCGTATCAATATCGGCACGGGTACGGATGATGTATCCCTGCTTAACCAAAGCTGGAATACCGGGATCTTTTGCATCATTTCTGAACATGATTGCTGCTTCCGGGTTCCCGGGATCGGCATTTGCAAACAGCACACGGCCTTTTAAACTGGGGTGATCTTTGATATATAATGATCGTTTTGCACCCTGTGCATCGAGTACAAAAATAAATTTGCCCCTGGCCGATTTTAAGGTTGGCCAATTGCCTTTTAATACGGCTTCTTCAAGTGTTTGATATTTCCCTCTCACCTGATCGGGAACAATTAAATGTTTTTTCTCTAAACCATCGATAATGGTTTTATCCAGTTCGTTAAAAGTGGCCTGTTCAAATTTTTCGGGCGGCGTAAAACCTTCCTTTTTAATTGTATCGTCTTTTGCCTCGAGTGTAATAAATACAGGAGTATGATCGGGATGTTGTTCAGACCATGCCCTGAGCTGGAGCAATACCTCTTTTAATGTAGCGGCATTGCTCCGAAAATCAAGGTCGGGTATATGTAGGATCTTAAAACCTGGTGCATTCATTTTGCCTTCTACATCGTAAGCTTTCTGGCCTTTTGCCCATTCCAAACCTTTCGGATGGCTATAACGCCCACCTTTGGCATCGGCATAAACATCTATCTCCAGGTTTCGTAAACCTAAATCAAGTTGGGCAGGATAAGCGGGATGTTCATAATCCAGTTTACTGGCAGATACGGAATCTTTTTGTTGGAAAATTTTAAATAAAGCTGGTTCAATAGCCTGTTTAAAACTATTGTGGGAACCGATCACCTGAATTTTGTTGATCGGCAGATCGTCGTCACCTCCTTTTATCAAAAGGAATACCGTAAGCAGTAAACTGGAGCAAAAAATACTTTTCATATTATGGGTTAATATCCCTGGTTCTGTTTAATCGATTTGGTTACATCAAGCGTTGCCTGTGGGATCGGGAAAATCCTCCTGAACGGTTGTGTAACTGGTTTCGCACTGAAAGGTAAC
>NZ_DJDT01000089.1 GCF_002432345.1 Pedobacter sp. UBA5917 | reverse complement strand
TTTTGCCCAACCCTGCCAATAATATTTCCTCTGCCTCCTGGTAATTGCCATCCCGTAGGGCATATTCGCTTTTCAGCCCATAACAGTTTAGCAGAACCTCCTGCAGATTGGTTTTTGTAGCAATTTCGATGGCGATATCCGTGTATTTTTCGGCACTATCCCGATAACTGGCCGGAAAGTATTGAAAATAGGTATTGGCCGTATTAAGGGTTACCGCAGCGGTATTACTGAATATCAGTAGGCGCCCTTCTTGTTTTTTCGACAGCAGAAGCGCTTTTTTATACGTCGATAACGCTGAGTCCAATAAATTTCTTTTGGTAGTATCAAGTTTAAAACGGTCGAAATAAGTTTGTCCAACGGTAAAATAAGCATTATTTAAAACATCTACCTGTTTACTTTTTATAGCGGTTTGATAACATAAGGCAGCATACTTTTCCTGTTTAGCAGGGTTGTTGCCATAACCATAAAAACTGGCCAGATAGTGGTAGACCATGCTTTCGTATTCATAAGCATTTTGATCTTTAAAATAATCGAGTGCCTTAAGAAGCTTGGTTGTAGCTTTATCGTTTTCATCGTTAATCAGATCCAGCCAACCGTTACGGAACCATACGAAGCCTAAAGCTACCCTATCTTTCGTTTTATTGGCATAATACAGGGCACTATCGCGGCTTTGGTAAGCATGTTTCAGGTCCTTTTTCCAGACATCCAGGTGGATCAGGGTTGCAAATATAATGGCTTTACTTTTTCCATCTTTTAACCCTGCACTAAGTTTTAGTGCTTCATCTGTTTGTTTAAACGAGAGTGAAAGGTTTTTTTCGAAGTTGGCCCTCGCCATTTTGCACAGGATTTTTATCCGCTCTTCTTTAGTAAGGTTGCTTTGATCAAGCAAATTGCCCAGCGAATCGAGATATATCTTTTGGGCCTCTGCAGCCCTAAGCATCATAAAGATACAGAAGATGGTAATCAATAGTGTTTTCAGTGGTAGCTGCATAACCAAAAATAGAAAAAAGAAATATTGTTTATAAACACAGATTTACGACAAATAACTGAGATATAACCATTTAAACACATCCTGTAGACTCCTTGTAGTCGCTATTTCCGGCAAAGGTAGTTGCTGTGTAGTCTCTGTTTTCTTGGCTAAGGGTTTAAGTCACAGTAATTTTGGTTTATCAATTCATCAATAAAAATTTAATCCTATGAAACAGAAAACAATGGCCATTGTGGCCTACATTACACTAATCGGTTGGATCATTTCTTACCTGGAGTTTAAAAAATCAGCAGAAAAAAGTAAGCTTGTAAATTACCATCTTGGGCAATCGCTCGGATTGATCATCACCTCAATCCTATTGAGTGTTGTAAGTGGTATAATCCTGGCCATTATCCCGTCATTAGGGGCTGTTTTTTATCTCATTTTATTAATTCCATTTGTATTGCTATTGCTTGGCATTATAGCAGCCAATAACGAACTGGAAAAGCCCGTTCCGCTGATCGGAAAAATATTCGAGGGGAAATTCAATTTTGCTTCCTAACATCAAAAAACATCTCCTATGAAAACAAAATGGTATGGCCGGGCAATAACCTTATTATTATTGTTATGCACATTTAGTGCTGTTGCGCAGAATGAGGCACAGGCAGAAATAGAATTAAAATTAACGGACAAAAGTACCAATACAAGCCATAGTTATAAGCTTTATGGTGCCAGTTACTCGTTAAACAGTCCTTTTTATTCGCCCGATGAAGGCAAACTGGTAAATAACGGCAGTTGTAGTATTACGATGGAACTCGGCCAGGAGCCTGATGCATTTTTATTGAAATGGATGGCCGGAGGGCTTAAAAATACATCGGGCGAAATTACGATGATAACGGTAGAGAATATAAAAAAGCCACGTAAAATCACTTTTACCGATGCCCAGGTTGCAGCTTCATCCGAAAGTTTTTACAGTACCAGCAGCGGTACCTCGCCACAGCTTAGTTTTTATGTAAAAACGCTTGCTATAGATGGAACCACCATATTTTCGCCACAAAAGGCACCGTTAAGTACCAGCAAAAACATGTTATGATCATTTACTACCGTAAAATAGAGCAACCTATTTTTGAAGAAAAGTTAAGCAACTTTTCCAACCCTGGGCTATACTCTGCTGATTACATCGTATTGGTGGTTTATCAGTTACACCAGTCAACAGGTTTTGGCTATACTGTATTTAATAAAGTAAAAAGTGTTTATTACGACGGGGGAAAGCAACCTTGGGATTCCAAAACGGCAGTGGACGGATGAAATGAAAATCCATGCCCAAATGCGCGAAAACACGGTAACCAGGGCACCAAAAAATTTACGTTATACCACATTCGGTAAAGTTTTTATGGCTTTTGCCCTGGTTGCTTTATTAAGCGCAGGCTTTTTAGCGGTAAAAAGTATTTCGGACCGAAAAAACGAACAAAAACAGGAAGCAAAATTAACTGTAACGCCACGGCAGGGAGATCTTTACTACGGTTATTTCATTGAAAATAAGCCATCAGACCACGGTACAACAAAAATGCTGTGAACATGGCTCCGGGTGGATAAAATAGAAGGGAGTACCTACCTGGTATCGATCAATAAAGCCAGAACAGAAACACAGTTATCCCAAAATCAACCCGATCAGGGATTTGAGGATACACCGGTTAGGGCAGAATTTACCACTGGAGCCATACCCGGTTTCAAAGCAACCGATAACAGCTTTAATTTTTTTGCCAAAAGAAAACAATAAACTTTAATCCAAAACGATCATGAAAACTAAATTAACCACAATGGCCATTTTATTGATATGCTTCAGCTTTGCGGGCTGTAAAAAGGATGAGGTAACCGATAATGGGGATACTACGGTAGCCAGGCTTCAGGGTAAATGGGAGGCAACCCGATCAACAGAGCGGGTTTACGAAAAAGACAGCAATAAACTTGTATCCGAAGAAACATCCTCCTATCCGGCCAATAGCCGCACGATAGAATACAAGGATAAAAACATTTTGTATTATCGCGGCGGGGCACTCAGAAACACCTATGCTTATGCAATTATCGGGAGCGAAATAAGGCTAAGGGAAGGTAATAATGGAGTGTACTACCAGTTAAAATTCTATTCAGACACCCAGCATTCGCATACGGAGGAGAGTTTTTACACCACTAACAATGTAAAAATGAAGAGCACATTCGAAACCGTCTACATCAAAAAATAAATAAAGACTACTGAAATCCAAAAAACATGAAAAGATATATTTTAACGGTTCTGGTAGGGCTTTTGGCCATTACCGGATGTAAAAAAGAAAAGTTAAACGAAAATGAGTTGGGCAATCAGAAACTGCAGGGCAAATGGCTGGTTACTAATCTTAAGAGAACGACTTTAAAAAATGGTAAAGTGGTCGAAAGTGAAGAAAAACCCGACGGCACAGTGATTTTCGAATTTTCGGGCAACAGATTGAGCTTAACCGAAGGGAAAGATCCTAGTCAGAGTTACAGTTATACGGTAGAAGCCAACGAGATTGTACTCCGCAGCGATGGCAATGAAGCTGTTTTTTTCAGGTACAGTTTCAATTCTGATACACAATTATCACTAACACAAAGTGAAACCGTAACACAGAACAACGTAACCTCCGAAGAATCGCAAACTTATGTGATGACGAAAATGTAAAATCGGCAAATAAAATGGCAACATCTTTGAAGTGCAATTACAACCCCTGAAAACTAAATAAAAATGATGACCCCGGAAATCTACAGACAGCAGTTTACAACAGACGACACACCTGGATGGCAGGCGATAAACAATCAGTTGGAAAAAATATATGGTGATACTGAAGCGCGCCACTATCCACCACTATGCGGAATCCATTATGTGGCAGGCGGAACCGACCCGATAGATGGTGCCAGTATTTATGATAGCAAGCATCAAACTTTTCACCGGCATATTATCAGTTATGGCATGAGTGAGCTTTATTATAACGAAGAAAAAGCCGGCGGCGAATTTAGCAAATGGGGTTTCGAATTTACATTCAGGCTTACGCCGTTTAAAGATGACGAAAACGATCCTATTTGGGCAATAAATGTAATGAATAACCTGGCACGATATGTTTTCTCGAGCGGGAAGTGGTTCGAAGAGAATCATTTTATACCGGCCAACGGGCCTATAAGATTAAATACCGACACGCAAATAACCGGTTTTATTTTTGCACTGGATCCAGAACTTGGAAAAATAGAAACACCCCATGGCGAATTAAGCTTTCTTCAGTTAGTGGGTATTACCGATACAGAAGTAGAACAGCTGAAAAAGAGTCCAACTGTTGGTGCTGTGCACGAACTGATAGAAAACCTTAAAAAAGATAATCCGTTGCTCATAACAGACCTGAACAGAAAGTAAAGTCCTGATTTCAGTACAAACAGGACAGAATAATTATTTACCCGGTGTTTTGGTAACTGAATAGTTCCTTCAATAAAAGAAACCGTTATGAAAAAAAGAAACATCTTTTTGGTGTTGCTGATTTTAGTACTTTCCTCCTGCCAGTCGAAAAAAGCAACCGATTTAAAAACGACCCTCGAACAAAAGGACCGCACCGCATTCAATGTTATGGTAGGTAAAAATGGACCAAGCGAGCGGAAACTGAAATGCCTCATTGATGGTGATTTTAATGGCGCCTTAAAAGCATTGGAAGAAGAAGAACAGGCATTCGATAAAATCATCGTTGAGATAAACGCATTGCAAACAGATGATATTAAACATGGCAACGAGCTCAAAGCTGCAGCGGCCAATTATTATACCGCGGTTAAAGAACTGGAACTTTCTGAACGTTTAAATATTGCCCAGCAACAGATAAGCTTAAATAAGGCAAATGCTGAAAAAGTACGCGATGCCGCAACACACAAACAGCTGCAATTATCTAGGGATAAACTGGAAATGCATAAAACTGTTAATAAAAAAGAGCAATTACTTGCCGAAGCAAAAAAACAATTCGATTTGGTTAATCATTTGAATTAAGCGCTTTAATGTTTTGCTATTATTAACAGCATTCAATAAAAAGGAGCATCTAAGCTTAGATGTTCTCAGGTGGCTTAGGTGGTAAATTAAATGGTGTAATGTTTATTTTTTATCACCACCTTAGACACCTGAGATCACCTGAGTTTTACAGACCTATTACTAAAACCTACCCAATATGCTGTAAAAACAGGTTCAGATCGTCTTCCTTGCCGAGCCCCAGTTTCTGTTTAATGCGATAACGGCTCATGCGCACACTTTTGGCTTCTACATGCATCAGCTGGGCAATTTTTTTGGTATCCATTTTTAAATGCAGGTAAGCGCATAATTTTAGATCGAGTGCTGTTAATTTCTGTTGTGCCCGTTGATTGAGCAAAGAAAAAAACTCAGGATGAACCTCCTGGATCTGGAATTTTGCATCTTCAAAATCATTATCCAAAAGTAATTCCTCGTTCCATATTTTATTGATATTAAGCTGTGGCGCATCACCAAGCTTTTCTTTGATATGGAAAAGCATTTCCTTTTTATGCTCCAGTTGCAGTTGGTTGGCCATTACTTCTTTCTGCAACTGCTGCTGCTGGCTTTCCAACAGCTGCTGCTCTGCTTTTAACCTTGCCTTCTCTTCTTTTTCGAGTTTCATCTGCAGTGCTGCATCCTGTTTCTCCAGGTTCAACTGTTTTTCGCGCTGTAGCGAATACCTCAACCTGAAATGATAGGAACGGAACATAAATATCAATCCCAATAAAGAGGCAATGGCAATGCCAATATAAAGGTACTTTTGCTGTCGGGCATATTTTTCGCGCTGTTTTAACAGCTTTACTTCATTGTTTTTTTTTTCGGCCTCGTACTGTACTTCCAGCTTCTGGGCATTCAGACTACGTTTTTCGTCAAAAAGTTTATTACTGTATTCTGTAGCTTTCTTTTGGAACTCCAAAGCCTTTTCATAATTTCCCCGTTCCTCATAGAAATTCGACAGGGCAGTTACCACATTGATCATGGTGTAATAATAAGGTACTTCCTGACTTTTCATTACGGCGTAAGCCTCCTGCAAATAACCTTCTGCCATGATAAAGTTTTGATCCCTTTTTGCATATTCGCTTAAAATGCCCAAACTGCTCGCCCTTATTTCTTCTCCATTTATTACTCCCCTCATTACCTCGTTAGCCATACCGGCATAACGGATGGCATTGGCTTTTGCCTGCTGGTCGGTATCAGGGAAAAAACGCAGGTAATAATCGGCACTATTGATACAGGACATTGCATAGGTTTTCCGTGCAACATATTTTGGATACTGCCGGTACAGACTTTGTGTTTTGTTTAAATAATAGATAATGCTATCGCGCATCAATTCGTTTTTGGTGGCGGCATAATTGTAGGTGGCAGCAACCGATAAAGCAATGTACGAATTGCCCAATAAATTATAATCGGTCGTTTTTAAGGCATTTTCTGTAGCTGCCCGGGCATATTTGTTTACATTTTTAACATCATCACGGCGCGAGCTGAGCATATATAACTGGTAGTACACTTTAGCAGTGAGGTAATGATCTTCTTTTTTCCCCAACGTTTTCAGTACCAGTTGGCAGTATTTGGTTACTTCTTCAACATTATCAACCGCACTATAAAATAATGCCTGCGCATAATAGGCATAAGCCTGGGCAACGGGCCGCCGCGATTGCTGGGCGAGCGATAAAGCAGTATCGCTTACATTTTTTGATAATATAAATTGCTTGGTAGTACCGTATACACTTGCCTGCATGGTATAGGCTTTTACGGCTTCATCAACGTTCTTGGTTTTTAATGCCAAAGCCACACTCTCCCTGGCTTTAGCAATGGCCGCTTTATAATCGCCATTTATCCTGCTCCGGTCTGCCAGTTGGGTAAGCAGTGCCGGTTTATCTTTTTCACTTAGTTTATCAATTGCAGTACTATCCAATAGGGTTTGCGCATCTGCACTAAAGCCAACTATGGCAATTACAATTAAGGGTAATAAGTTTTTAAAGATAGGATGATTCATATCGTAAAATTAACATAAAGATTGGAGCCTGGGCAAAGTTGTAGACTAAAAACTAAAATTAAACAAACACACAAACAACTAAAAATCAAAAAGTTAAACAAATCTGTAGATATATTGTAGACGTTTTTTTTAAAAGCTGTAGATGCTCTGTAGCTATCAAATCCTTTAAAACCCTACCAATTAGCCCCAACTTTGGATCAAACAATTTTTCACCTAAAAACATTCATCATGAACAACAAATCTCTTGCAATCATTTCTTACATCACCATTATTGGTTGGTTGATCGCTTATCTTATTGGGAAAGACAAAGCCGATGCACTGCTTAAATACCATTTAAGGCAATCGTTAGGCCTGGCCATTGTAAACATCATATTTGGTGTAGCCTTAAATATCATTGCATTTGCAGTACCTAGCTTATCTTTCTTAGGTCTTATCGGTTACGTATTTATCGTGTTATGGATTATGGGGATTATCAATGCAGCAAATGGCGCTTTAAAACCTGTTCCCCTTATTGGTAAAATGTTCGAAGAAAAATATTCTTCTGTAGATAAATATTAAGATGTTTATGCGCCTCAACTTTAAAAATGTCATGCTAATGGTGGTGGTTTTAACCACCACTGCATGCGAATTTTCGTTGAATACGCCTGAAGAGTATTTTGACCGGGTGGCTTTAAATACTAATTCTATATCACGTTTTGGTGGCGAATATTTTAAAACTTACCTAAAATACATCAAAGGTGGTGTAAACACACCTGATTTTAACACCTGTGAAAAGTACCTGAAAAATAATTCGATTGCAAGGGTAGAGCAGAACATAACCAAAATAAAGGATATGCGGCCTACCAAAAAAACAAAACCGATGATTGATGCTGCGCTTGATTTGTATGCCTTTGTATTGAAAAGTTATCAAACCGATCACCTCAAAATTGCCAAAATGATCGATGAACGGGCACCTGAATCCGAAATTAGTAAAGCGATAACCGAAATGGATAATAAAAGTTACGATGCCTTTGTACAGAAATACAACAAACTTTGGGACATTGCCGATGTATATGCCAAGGATAACGGAATAGAAGTAAAAAAGATGCCTTTTTAACAACATAGCCTCAATCATTCATTACTACTTCAATCATTCATTCAATAATTCATTCATTCAATAACTCTCTAACTCATCTACCTATGATCAACATCACCACATTTAAAGAAAATTTAGGATTAAGCGAAATCCCAGTTGAATTGGAAAAACTGATTTATTTTCAGAACAACATTTCTGCCTTCGAAAATTACAGCCATGGTTTTGGTGTTTTAATCGATGATAAATCAGGTTTAAAAAGCTGGAGCGAAGACGAAGGATTTTTAAACCGTTTATTGCCTTTTGCACAGGCCAATGGCACAGGATCTTTTTACACGATATGGAACGATGGAAGTAACCAGCCTTTAAACCAGATGCCTGTTGTGGTTTTTGGAGATGAAGGCGGGGTTCATGTTGTTGCCGAAAACATTTTACATCTTCTGCACCTGCTCACTTACGATGCCGAGATCTGGGTTGATTTTGATCAGGCCTATTTTTACAAGAATAAAAACAGCTACGAAGAAAGTGAAGACCTGGGCGAGTATTTAAAATGGCTGGAAGGCGATTACCACCTCAGCCAGATTGAAGAGCCAAACGAACTGATTAAAACCGCGCAGGAAAGACACAAAGAAAATTTCGATAAATGGTTTGAACAGTATTTTGATGAAAACTAAAAACGTATGCTATGATACAGGAAATTAAAGAACGGATTGAATTATTTAACAGCAAAGTTGGAAAGTATAAAGAAATCTCTTTCGAAGCGGCAACACCACACGAAATTGTGCAGTTAAAGGATTATTTCAAAATCCCTCTTCCGGCAAATCTAGAAACGCTTTATTACCATTTTGGAGGATTAACGCCATATAACCATGAACTGTTTGCTTTAAGTATTGATAATCCTAAATCTTTGCTCGAGAGTTTGGCCCATCACAACCAATGGTACCGTTGCCGCTCGATGGGATTGGTAGATTACATCAGGTTCTGCTGGATTAACGACCGTCCGGAACTGGATGAAGGCAATTACCTGAGCAGCGAACAGATTAATTACCTAAACAGCAATTATAAATGCTTCGGACTTTATAGAACAGATTGGGGTTATGAAGAGGCATATTACCTTTATTTCGATCGCAATGGAAACTTCGGTACCGTGCGTTATCACCAGGATGATATATCGGCCTTAATAAATGATTATTTAATACCGCTAACAAACAAAAGCCTGGCCAACGAAACACTCGAGCCGATGTTGCGGCGAATCATCGACCAGCTTGAAGCAGGGATTTTGGCAGAAAACGAATAATTCCGCTCCATATTTTTAATCATGAAATAAACATCATCTAACCTCAACTATCATAGAAAAACAATGGAAACATTTAAACATTTCGAACAGGAAGGAAATACCTATAAACTAAAAGTACAAAAAGGGTTCTTTTATACCATCACAATAGGCTGTATTGCCGCCATCATTGCCATTTTATTATACAGCAATAGCAAGGGCAATGTACTGTTTATTGCTTTTTTTGCCTTCGTGGCCATATTGGGTATCCTCCGCACTACCGCTGTACTTACTTTCGATAACCAAAACCGAGAGATAGCACGCAAGCGTTTTTATTTCAGCTCCCCTACCCATTATCATTTTGATGATTTTGACCATTTTCTGATCTCTAAAACCAAAAGCACCTTTATTACTGTGGGTGTACAGGCCATCATGGTGATGAGGAAAGGTAATAAAACCAAACATCTTTTATTAGGGCAAACGGTATTTACCGCAAAACCGCTTCAAAGGCTTACTGATGAAATCAGCGTAATAATGGGGCTACCGCAAAACTAAAAAACAAGAGAAGATGACAACATATAACCTTAAAATAGAAGGTGGCCGTTTAAGTTTTCAACCCGAACGCGATTATAAAGGCAAAATTTTGTTCTTCGCGCTACTTGCAGCAGGTATATTTATGGTAACACCTATGCTCCATCTTTACCACGATACCCAATGGGGCGTAACGGCTATTGGTGTGGTATGTGCCATTACCGCCATATACGATTTTGTATTCCATTTTAACATCACCTATATCTTTGATCAGTATACGGAACAGGTGTACCGGAAAATCCCCGGATTGTTTACCCGGAAAATTATGGCTTTCGAAGAGGTTTATATCCTGCATGTAGACGAAGACGGGCTGCTACATTATGCATTATCGCATAAACAGAATAAATATGGCAAAAGCTACGCCATCAGCCAGCCATTTGGTACCAGCAGAAAAAGCCAGGTGCGGCAGGAGTATTTTGAAACAGAAATTTTAAGGGAAATTGATTTATGGATAGCAAATTCCTCCATCCATTAAAGGTTTTAGGCTCAAAAATCAATCAGTTTATGATCAACTTTTAATAAAAAACGATCCCAGAATGTAAAAAAGTAAGGCAAACAAATTGCAGTTAGAAAAACAGCCGTTAAAAGTTAATGTTATAGTATTCATTATCAATTGAGCAAATGAACAATAAACAAGCTCCCGATATTTACGAGACATATGCCGTTTACAACCACCCTGCATATTTTGAGAAAATGCATAAGGTAGAATGGCGGGGGCAATTGCAGTCGTCAACGGGTGGACGCCTGTTCAGCATAAAATACTATGGCGAATTATATAAATGGGTGTTAAGACAGGAAGAAAAATATCTGACACTTTTCCATCAGGAATACGGCAAAGCTTTTAATGGATTAATAGTTAGTACCGGTTTTGCACCTGAGCTTATTTACGCAGTAGATGTAATAACCGGTGAAGAAATACTATTGTTTGACGGCTGTACTCAGGGGTATGACAACCTGTTTTACAACGAGTGGACAGTGCAGCAACTAAATCAGCGGAGGGCTACCCGGTTTTATGCTGATGTTAATGGAAACGAAGTGTTCAAAATTGTTATACACACTTATTCTAATGTAGATTATAAACAAGAATACGAAAGGCTCCAGAACGATGAAGGAGATATTCTGCTGATCAACGGTGAAATTGTAGATATACCCTACCTGCAGCGAAATGGTTTTGATGCCATTTGTATTAACGCTTACAATAAAAAGGGAGAAATGGCAACCATACATGAAGCCGAATTGGCTAAACAACGGTAATTAACATAAAAAACCAGCTCGTTACCGGGTGTTTATTGTGGGGTAGTTTAAATATGGAACAGTATGAATGATCAGATTCTTTAAAATGAAAAATATGCAAAAATTTATAATAGCAAATGATTTCGATGAGTTAGGGAAAAGTTGTTGCAGACTTTTGCTTTTGTAGCGGGAAGCAATATTGTTGACTTGAATATTGCAACTTATCCAAAACTTACCAAGATTGTAAGAAGACATTTTGGTTTTTCAAATAAATAGACCAGAGTTTCGAACAATACAAAATATTAAAATTAAATAAGCAGTAATGAACCACAACATCAGCAAAGGACTTTCGATATTCTGGAGCATATATATGTTCTTTTTCGCCATTCCGTTTCCAATCTTAATGTATTACAATACCAAGGAGGATAGCATACCCAATCTGATTGACAGCAATCCATGGTATTCGCTTACTTTGCTTGCCATATCGATCCTGTTCTGGGCTGTATTGTTAACTGGTTATTACCGGAAATGGGTAGTCCGTCCCTTTTTGATCAAACGGAACATAGAAAAACTTAAAACCACCGGAGAGCCGCGTGAAGCCAAAATACTGGAATCGACAAAAGTTTCGAAACCGGGAGCAACTTACGATACCTACGAACTTAAACTACAGTTTAAAAACCTGGTGGGTAGTACCGTTACGCAAAGAACCATGGTAAACGATGCAAAACCATACGAACGCCGTTACGAAGTAGGTAAAACCACTGGCATTTTGTTAGATAAAGAGGTAAAAAGTGCCCCCTATTTTATTTTTGCCACTACAGAAGTAGGCATGAGGAAAATAATTGTTTTGCTTACGAACCTGGGCTGGCTAACTTTTGCAGCTATTGTTGTTGGCTATTATATCTATTCCTATCGTTTAGAAAGTATGGGTGCAGGCTGGCGCTTTATGGGGATTGGCCATCCTTTATTAACCTGTGCTTTTACGCTGCTACTTTATCGTGCCTTCGGAACTTTTATCCTTAGCAAGTTTATTGGCAAACCCGACAAATTGTTCATGGTTAAATTTAAAGGGACGAAGACTAATGCCCGGTTGCTCAAAGCCAGTCAAACCGGAACCTACATCAACGAGCAACCGATGATCAATTTTGAACTCGAATTTGCAGATCAGTTTAATCAGAAACACAGAATTAATATCAAAAAAATTGTAAACCTGCTTGATCTGGACATTACCAAACAGGAATATGTTTCTATTTTTTACCTCAAAGACGATCCGCAACAGGCGGCTTTCGAGAAAGATTTAAATGAAGTTGAAGGAGAATTCTGATGAAAAACCTAAAACAATTTTATAGTTTGATTATACTGTTTAGTCTGTTCACATTAAGCTGTAAGCAGATTACCCAAAGTGTAGATGAAACCTTTCATCCCAACGATTCTTTAGTCAAACAATACAATAAAGAAAATCATTCTGGTACAAATGGCGAATATACAGGAACCGCAAAAACCAGTACAATAACTTCGGTACAGCGCCATCAGGAAAAAATAATTGTGATAAACGGCGACACCATTAATACACCTGAAATGGAGCTGAAAGCAAAAGAAATGTTCCATGATATTGATCTGTTAAAGCAACAAAAAAGCCCCGAAACGGCTAAAGAAATACAGAAAAGGGTAAACCAGTTTTTAAAAGAAATGAAGCTTCCGCAAGGCGGACTTAAAAACATTGATACAGAAAAACCGGTGATAAAAGCGAAGAAAGGTTTATTGAGTATTCCTGATCTGGCTTTGGCCGAAGAACAGTTAAAAAGATTGCCCCAATACCGTAACAAAGAAATTATGGTATACCAATCGGTTCATTTTTATGATAATGGCTCCATAAACCTGATGTTACAGCACCCTGTAAACCCTAAATATGTTGATGCTTACGAATATCGGGATGGGGCATGGTCGGCACCAAAACCGGTATTGGCCAGGGATATCGAACGCAGAACATTCCCTTTAAGCGGAATGCATTTTGAAGATGCCCGTAAAGTTCTCAAAATCTATAACGAAAAAGCGGTCCAGATTGAGGGTGCAAAACCAACCACTTCAGTTTACATTTCTATATGGGACGAAAATATGCGCTGGTTCCCCGCCGGTATTAATGGAACAAGAGAGCGTTTCGATATCCAGTTTAACCGCGATGGATCGCTTAAAAGTTTTAGGCAGGAGTAAGAAATATTGGTCAACTAAATATTTACACAAGAAACTCCGTCATCTCGACCGAAACGCAGTGGAGCGGAGAGATCTATCTCGAGATAGATTTAGCTTCGCTGAGCACTTACGTGGTTCTCGACTACGTTACACTCCGCTCGAAATGACGACCTCTTGCTGCTAAGTTAATTCATTGCATTCAGTCAGCTTTGTGTGCTCCGTGTTTTCACTCTGTGTTCTCTGTGGTAAAAAAGAAACTACAACTCCCCTTTCAACACCACCCAAACATTTTCCGCTAAAATCTTATCACCTTCTGCTGTAGGATGTATACCATCTGCCTGGTTTAATTTTGGTACACCGCCAACTTTATCCAATAAAAACGGAATCAAAGCCATCTGGTTTTTTTTTGCCAGGTCAGGAAATATGTTTTTAAAGTCTGAAGCATATTTAGCGCCCATATTCGGTGGCACCTGCATACCTGCCATTATCAGTTTTACATTTGGGTATTTAGCTTTTACGCGATCAATGATATCCTGCAGATTTTTGATCGTTTGTGCAACAGGCAAACCCCTTAATCCATCATTGGCGCCCAGTTCGAGCACAAAAATATCAACAGGCTGTTTAAGCAACCAATCAATCCTGCCTTTGCCCCCGGCCGAAGTTTCGCCACTTAAACCACCATTAATTACATTGTAGGGCATTTTTAAAGAATCGATCCTATTCTGGATCAGGGCCGGATAAGCCTCCGTTGGATCAAGTCCGTAACCTGCCGTTAAACTCGTACCAAAAAACAGGATATTTTTCTTTTTAACTGTTGTAACCGATGTCTTTTGGTCAGCCGAATCTAAAGTTTTATCCTTATTGCTTTTACTTTGTTGATTTCCACAGCTTAAGAGTATCAGGCTCAAAACAAATAGCCCCATTAATCGTTTTCGTAACATATCTAATAAATCTATATCTAATTATCGTTAAACCATTATCTTAACAGGCACCTGCCGGTTATGTTTGGCAAAAAAATCTATACGCAACCTTAAAAAAATCAGCTATTGGAAAGCATATTGAACATCCGAAATGTAAGCAAAATTTACCAAAGTGCCGGACGGGAACTCACCGTTCTGGATAACATCAATTTTTCTATTGCCGCCGGATCAACAGTGGCCATTACAGGTCCATCCGGAAGCGGCAAAACTACACTACTCGGTTTATGTGCCGGTTTGGATAGGGCAAGCAGCGGCACGGTAGAACTGAACGGAATCGCCCTGGAAAAACTCAGCGAGGATGAGCGTGCAGCCGTGAGAAACCAATATGTGGGTTTTATTTTTCAGAATTTCCAGCTGTTACCAACCTTAACTGCACTCGAAAATGTAATGGTTCCTTTAGAGTTAAGGGGTGCAAAAAACATCAAAGCCCATGCCTTAGAGCTATTGGATAAAGTTGGCCTGGCCAACCGTTCGCATCATTATCCCATTCAGCTATCGGGCGGCGAGCAACAGAGGGTTTCGCTGGCAAGGGCATTCTCCAATCAACCGGCTATTCTTTTTGCCGACGAACCAACCGGGAACCTTGATGCCGAAACAAGTGAAAAAGTAATCAAACTGCTTTTCGATTTAAACAAAGATGCCGGAACCACCCTGATCATCGTAACACACGACCTCGAACTTGCTGCGCGTACATCCAGAACCATTAGAGTTAAAGGTGGCGTAATTATTTCAGACGAAAACCCTACTTATGCCTAATAGCCTTCCAACGCAAAGCATTAAATTTTCGTGGCTGTTTAAAATGGCCTGGCGCGATAGCCGGAAAAACCGGGCACGTTTACTACTTTTTATATCATCTATCGTTTTGGGGATTGCAGCCCTCGTGGCCGTATATTCGTTTAAAGATAACCTGCAAAGGGATATCGACGCGCAGGCGAAAGAACTTACCGGCGCCGATCTGGTTTTAGACAGCCGCAAAGGGGTAAGCAAAGCAATGCAGAAAATGCTCGATACTCTGGGTGATGATCGTTCGCAGGAGAAAACATTTGCCTCGATGATCTATTTCCAAAAAGGTGGTGGCAGCCGTTTGGTACAGATGAAAGCCCTGCAGGGTAATTATCCTTATTATGGCATAATTGAAACCATTCCTTTAGCCGCAGCAAAGAATTTCCAATCGGGAAGAAATGCGCTGGTTGATCAAACTTTAATGTTACAGTACAACGCCAAAGTTGGCGATTCGGTTAAAGTGGGTGATCTTAATTTTAAAATTTTAGGCACCTTAATAAAAGCCCCCGGACAAACGGGAATCGGATCGAGCATTGCGCCTACGGTATATATTCCCCTACAATTGCTCGATAAAACGAACCTGATTAAAACCGGAAGCCGGATTAACAATAAATTCTATTTCAGGTACGATGATCCTTCAGGAATTGATGCCTGGGTTAAAAAACAGGATGCAAGACTGGAAAAAGAAGGTTTTGATGCCGATACAGTAGAATCACGGAAAGAGCAAACAGGCCGGTCGTTTAAAGATGTAAACCGTTTTCTGGCCCTATCAGGCTTTATTGCCTTACTATTGGGCTGCGTTGGTGTGGGCAGTGCCATCCATGTATACATTCAGGAAAAATTAAGTGCCATTGCCACTTTGCGCTGCTTGGGTTTGAAAGCCAGACATGCCTTTTTAATTTACCTCATCCAGGTTTTCTTTATCGGATTAATTGCTTCGGTTCTCGGGGCCATTTTGGGCACGGGTATACAGTTCCTGTTACCCCTGGTGCTCAAAGATTTTCTTCCGGTCGAAATTACCATGCAGGTTTCGTGGCTGGCGGTTGGTCAGGGAATTTTATTGGGGCTGATTATTTCCATTCTTTTCGCACTCCCTTCACTCCTATCGATCAGGAAAATTTCGCCGTTAAATGCCATTAGGGCCTCATTTGAGAAAGCCGCAGGCAGAAGAGATCCCTTAACCTGGTTGGTTTATCTGCTAATGGCTGTTTTTATCACGGGTTTTACCCATTTACAGATGAAAACCTGGATACAAACACTCGCTTTTACAATGAGTATAGCTATCGCGTTTGTACTGTTGCTTGTATTGTCGAAATTACTGATGTTCCTCGTAAGGAAACTCCTGCCCAACTCATCGGGTTATTTATGGCGACAGGGTTTTGCCAATCTTTACCGCCCGAACAACCAAACCTTGATGCTTACGGTTTCCATCGGTTTATCTACCGCATTTATCTGTACGCTGTTTTTTGTACAGGGCATATTAATGAGCCGTGTTACTCTTTCATCAGGTGCCAATCAGCCCAACATGGTGATGTTCGATATCCAGAATACACAAAAGGAAGGATTAGACAGCCTAACTAAAGCATTTGAACTCCCTTTGATGAACCAGGTTCCGGTAATTACCATGCGGATTGAAGAAATAAATGGGAAAAAAGCCAGTGCCGATACCAATAACAGAAGGGCTTACCGCAACGAGATCAGGGCTACTTATCAGGATACCTTAACCGCAGCTGAGAAAATTACCTCAGGTAAATGGACTGGGAGAATAAAACCGGATGAAACGGTTTATATTTCTTTAGATCAGCGTTATGCCCAATCTATCAATGTTGGGTTAAACGATAAAATCCTTTTTAATGTGCAGGGCATGATGATCCCGACTGTTGTGGGCAGTTTAAGGGAAGTAAACTGGAGCCGCATGCAGACCAATTTCAGGGTGGTTTTTCCGGCAGGTGTGTTGGAAGAGGCACCACAGTTCCATGTATTGATGACGAGGGTACCATCGGGAGAGGTTTCTGCACGTTTTCAGGGCGAAGTGGTGCAAAAATTTCCGAATGTTTCGGTAATTGATTTAGATCTGGTTCTAAAACTATTGGATGAACTGTTGGGCAAAATCGGCTTCGTTATCCAGTTTATGGCTGGCTTTAGTATGGTTACAGGATGGATTGTACTCATTTCATCGGTATTAACAAGTAAAAACCAACGGATAAAGGAGAGTATTTTATTGCGGACCATGGGTGCAAGCAGAAAACAGATCCTAGCCATAAATGCGATTGAATATTTCTTTTTAGGTGCTTTTGCAGCAGCTGCCGGATTAATTTTAGCTATCGGTGGAAGTTGGGCATTAGCTAAATTTATTTTCGATGCAGCATTTATTCCGCCATTTTTACCAACGCTCTTGTTATTTGGTTCTATCGTATCACTGGTAGTAATTACGGGCGTATTAAGCACGAGGAGTATTTTGAACCAACCACCGTTAAAAATATTGAGAACGGAAGGGTAAAAGCGTACGGCGGTTGGGCGTTGAGGGTTAACCACAGAGGAACAGAGAAAGGCATTGAGAGCGCAGCGCTGGGCGGATGAATTAACGTTAAGGAAAAGTATACTTTTAAGCGGTAGTTATGGTGATTGGTGATTTATTCCATCATCAATTTTACATCTTACATCGTTTGACCATTAAGAAATTAAGAACATTAAGGTTGTATCAGGCACGAGCTATTGGTGATTTAATTCCATCATCCATTTTACATCTTACATCATTTGACCATTAAGAAATTAAGGACATTA
>NZ_DJDT01000256.1 GCF_002432345.1 Pedobacter sp. UBA5917 | reverse complement strand
CTCGAGATAGATCTCTCCACTTCATTGCATTCCGGTCGAGATGACGTCCACTTTTGTCATCCTGAGCGTAGTCGAAGGATCTCCACTCCACTATGCTTCGGTCGAGATGACGGCGAAATTTTCTTAACTACCTTAACTTCTTAATGGTCAACATAATTTAATGCTAAAACAAAATTAGTTTTGCGTTTTAGGCTTAATAAAATCCCCTAAATAACTGCATTCTCCTGCTGCAACGGCGTAAAAAGGTGTTTTGCCGTAATTAAACCTCAATTCTTTAAGATAAGGATTGTTATAGTTGGCTTTTATAAAGTTTCTCCATTTCACATTCTTTTTATCGTAATAGTAGAATGATAGTGGATTGGCATTCATGATGATCTGTTTCTGCAAACATTTAGCTAGCATAAAAGTACATTTAGCCTTAAAATCGGCATTGGTGCTTAATGCCCTTGCTTTTAAATACCAGGCTTTTGCAGTCTGTGCTTTTTTATAATCTCCATCGTATACATATTTTGCCGGATTGCTGTTATCATAAGATGACCAGTCGTAACTGATCAGGAACCAACTGTTGCCAAAATAACCTGTTTGATAAACTGCATTGGCCATTTTGTAATAATAAAGCGCTTCATTCTTTTTATCGCTAACCAGCAATTTCTGCAAACGGAGCATTTCAGCTGCAAAAGCTTTTTTGCTAACAGATGCTTTGGCCGTTACATACTTTTTAGGGAAATCGTTAATGGTTTCGATAAAAGGATTGGCATACAATTTTGACTCCGACTCTGCCCCGTACCAGTTTTCAGGAGCAAAATACTTATAACTGGGCGAAACTTTAGCAAACATCTGTACCGCTTTATCATATTGATGCGTACGCAGGTAGGTGGTACCATAAAGTTCGTAAAAATCGTCGTTTTTAAGCTGGTTCAGCGCCGAAGCCAATAAACCGGTAACATCATCGCCGGCGGCTTTGCTTTTATAAACGGCCAAACCCTGCATACTTTTCGGACTTAAGTTTTTCTGCCAAAAGGAGATGCTCTGGTAACTCATGTTCTGGAAAAGTGAGTTTTCTTTTAGCGTTTTGTTTGCCATATCTCCTTTAACCATGGCCAATGCTGCTTTGGCTGTATCGCCCATATTGAGATAAGCAGGAGCCAATATCTGCTGATAAAAATTTCTGGTTGTTCTTGTAAAACGCTTTTCGGCCTGATCGTAATCATATTGCCCTGCCGGAAGGGTTTTATTTTCAGCAAAACGTTTCTCATCCAGCCATTTTAAAGTTGGCAATAGATCGTTCTCGTTAAATGGATTGCCTTTTTTAATGTTTTTCGCTTTGATCAACAAATCAACAATACGGTATTGATCGCGCAACCTTTCCGATAGTTTATCCGGTTTTAAAATGGCAAGGTAGTTTGAGGCCATGAAATCTTTATTTTCCATCCACGATAAATAGGCCGCGGTTAAGGTACCCAGTTCGGGTTGAGGATATTTTTTTTCTGTTGCCAGTTTTACTGCGAAAGTCCTGATTTCGTTTAAACGTTTAAGGTTGATGTTTTTGATACTATCCCTGTATTTCGGCTTTTCGTTATCCGAAAAATAGTAGTTGTAGCCTATTTTGGCAATATCGTTTGCCTGGATCAGATCCTGTTCCAGTTTATTTACCTCGCGCACAAGCAATGTACCGTTCATCTGGCTCTTTGGTTCGTAGGTATAAACTTTATTGATGCTTTCTACACCCGAATCGGCATTACCAAAGCCGTTTATTGCCCAGATATTCGCTTTTTCACTATTGGTTTTGGCATATTTTAAAGCCCCCTGAACGGGAGAGCTGGTATAATAATAATTTTTATAGGCCTGCACCCTGCGTTCCGGATTACTTGCAAAAACTTTGGAAAATAAGAACGCCGATTCATCAGGGTTACCCAGTCTGCGGGTCGATCCGGCATATAGCGCCAACGCCCAGCCCTTAACCGAACTGTTTAATTTGCTGGTTTTAATGTATTTTTCGTAGGTCGATTTGCTTTCGCTGTGCATCCCGGCAAAATGGAACATACGCTCGGCCTGGTAAGCGTAACGCAATTGCAGAAAATCGTCTTTTTCGCTTGCTGTTAATTTTAGTCCTTCGTCTGCCTTGTTAGCCATGGCAGCAGTATCGCGTGGAGTGGCATCCCATAGGCTGAATTCTACATTGGCATAAGGTTCGCAGCTTTTGGCAAAAAGGTAGTATTTTAACGATTCCTTACGTTTGTCCAATGCCTGTATAAAGCTGTTCTGTTTTAAACTATCGGGTAATTGCGAAACATTGCCATCAAAATTGATTAGTTTTACATTGGTGGCGCTATCTGTTTTGTACATTACTTTTAAAACATCCTCTTTTTTTACATTGAGGAATTTTGCCCACTCGCGGCTGTTGATATCCGGTTCGCTCTCTACATCGGTTTCGCTGTTCAGGTAAACCATTTCGTTGTAGGCAAATGGCGAATACTCATCCCCTTCAATATTGTTGTGGAAATAGGTGATATAATAATCGTAAGGATCGATCTCGCCACCACAGGCAAGATTTACGGCAATTTCGCCGAAAAAGGTAATCAGGAATACACTAAAAATTAGCGATAACTTTTTAAAGGTTTTCATTGGTAAGATGTTTTAATAGATAGGCATGTAAATGGTAGAAAATGAGATTCCGGTCTCTAGGGCATAAATATCGGAAGGATAAAATGTATATACAAAAGGTTTTTATTTTACGGTGATAAAATCTTTTAAATAACTGCATTCCGACGAGGCAACCTGATAAAAAGGTGTTTTGCTATAGTTGGCTTTCAGCTCTTTAAAATATGGATTGTTATAATTTTCGTTCATGAAAATTTTATAACTCCGATCATGGGGATAATAGCCTATCTCGTTATCGCGTACAATCTCCTGCTGTGCACATTTTGCCATCATAAAGGTACATTTAGCTTTAAAGTTTACGTCTTTACTTAAAGATCTGGCTTTGGCATACCATTTTTTTGCGGTATAGGCTTTTTTAAAATCCATTTCAAAAGCCTGTTTCACAGGTAAGTTATTATCATAGGTATCCCAATCGTAGCTGATTAAAAACCAACTGTTGCCAAAATAACCGGTTTGATAAACGGCGTTGGCCATTTTATAATAATAAACCGCTGCATTTTTTTTGTCGTTAACCGTTAACTGTTGTAAACGGAGCATTTGTTTTGCAAAAGTCTTTTTGTTAAATGCTTCTTTTAATCCTACATGTTTTTTGGGATAATCGTTAATGTTTTCTGTAAATGGATTGGAAAAGTATGTAGAATCATTTAGAAGCCAATCATTATTAAAGGGATGTTTGTATCTGGGTGAGATTTTGTTTAACATTTTTAAAGCGCTACTATACCGGTGCTGGCGGAGGTAAGTAGTACCATAAAGTTCGTAAAAATCATCATTATCCACACTTTTCGAACTCATCGCCAATAACAAATCCATACCGGTACGGCCTTTTGTTGATCGGTATCTTTCTAACTGACCCATTATCCTCGGTGTTAGCCGTTTTTGCCAGAACATGGTGGTTTGGTAACTGATTTGTTTAAATCTAAACCGCTTGATATAACTTTTATGCCGTGCATCGCCTTTTAGCATGGCCAATGCTGCTTTTGCCGTATCTCCTTTTTTTAAGTATGCTGGTGCAAGGATCTGCTGATAAAAATTACGTGTTGTTTTTGTGAAACGGTTTTCGGCATCTCCCCAATCATAATAATTTTCATGGGCCGGTTTTTTTGCATTTTCGGAGAACCTCTTTTTATCAAGCCATTTGAGGGTTGGTACGAGTTTGTCTTCGTTAAAATCATTTCCTTTTTTAATATTCCTCGCTTTAATCAATAAATCAATTATCCTGTATTGGTCATGCAGGCGCTCTGGCAGCTTTGCTGGATTTAGTTTCTGTAAATAACTGTCGGCCAAAGCATCTTTTTTCTCCATCCATGATAAATATGCTGCGGTTAATATCCCAAGCTGGGGTTGTGGGTACTTTTTATCACTAGCTAATTGAAGTGCAAAAGTTTTGATGTTTTTTAGATTCGATAAACCTACACTTGCAATGCTATCCCTGTTTATTTCATCATCACATCTTTCAGTATACACCGCAAAAAAATCTTTTGCTACCTCACTGTTCTGTATTAATTTTTCTTCGAGTTTATTTACCTCCCGAACAAGTAATGCACCATTTAATAAACTTTTTGGATTTAACTTATATACGGCTTTTAATGTATTTAAATTATAATCTGGTTTACCAAATCCGTTAACGGCTAAAATTGTAGCTTTTTCGGAATCGTTTTTGGCGTATTTTAAAACTTCGTTAAGATCGCTCTGCTGGTATCTGTAATTTTTATAGGCGAGTACCCTTTTCTCCGGATTGTTGTCAAATACTCTTGAAAACAGATAAGCCGATTCGTTATTGTTTGCTACTGATCCTGCATGTAAAGCGAGCGACCAGCCTTTAATGGCACTATTGCTTTTTGTATTTTTGATCAATTGGTTATAAGTAGAATCGGCCTGGGCGAAATCGCCGGCATACCGAAAAATCCTTTGAGCCTGAAAAGCATAGCGCAATTTTAAAAAGCTATCGCTGCCAACTTTGTTTATCGAATCAAGGGCATCGCAGCCTTTCTGGATCATTGCAAGAGAATCTTTTTGCTTTACATTCCAGTAATCAAAATTAACCGCTATATATGGCTCACAGCTTTTAGCAAAGTGAAAATATTTTGATGCATTGGCATGCTTGCTTAGTTTGGTCAGAAATTGATTTTTTCGGAGGCTGTCAGGAAATTTTTTAAAGGTCTGTTTTGAAAAAGCTTTCAGTAAAACGCTTGTTGCACTGTCAACATTGTACATTGCATCAATTACATCATCTTTTTTAACACCTAAATACCTGGCCCACTCATGGCCGTTAACACGGGCTTCTGTTTCAAAATCACGGTCGTTGTACAGGTAAACCATTTGGTTGTAAGCAAAAGAAGCATATTCATCACCCTGTACATTATTGTGGAAATAGGTAGGGTAATAATCGAAGGGATCCATCTCAGGTCCGCAGGCAAAGTTGAATGCAATTTCACCAAAAAAAGTTATCAGGAATACACTAAAAATTAGCGATAACTTTTTGAAGGTCTTCATTGGTGAAATGTTTTAAGAGGTCGGTGTCTAAATGGTAAAAAACGAGGTTTCGTTCTCCAGCACTTAAATATCGTGATAAAAACTTGGAAGTAACAAGTAAATTTTCGGCAGAAATTTCTTCCCACCTTACCACATCGCCCTGTTTTAAGCCAGCAGCCGGATAATCTACCTGCAAATCGTAAAGTATCGTGTTTCCACGTTGCTTAAAAAGCTTTTTATCATTAATCTGTACTTTGCTGATGCGTTTCGAAATACCGGCATATTGCCCGTTTCTGAATACCACAGCCCATTCGAACAGGGGTAAGGCCACATCAAGGGGTAAAGGATATTGCTGCAGAAAATCTTTAAGGTAAAGATCCATTTCGCGCTGATCCAGTATGGAGTTCTGTTCGCCATATTTACGCAGATTGCCCATATTATAACACATTAAAATGGCCTTTTCTGCTGGCGGTACACCGCTCGAAACAATGTTTTTAACCTGGTGTAAACGTAAGGTAACCGATAGGGTTTTACCCTTTAAAAGTGGGTTGGCCTTTAATTGTTCGAGAAATTTAAAATACCGGTTTCTGGTGCCCTTTGTCCAATCGCAGTCGATCTGCAACTCCTTATAATTTTGTTTTCCGGCCTGTTTAACCTTTGCCCCTACAAATTTGGCAATTCTATCGGCCATCACTGCTGTTTGCATGGTGTCGATTTTGTTAAAAACCTCATTAACAATAAATACAACCGGTATGATATCGGTCTCTTTGGGTAAGGGATCAGAAAATTTAATAGGCGAAACGGGTACCGGTAGCTGCAGATCGGGGTTGAAATCTACATCCATGATCCGTACATATAAGGATTTTGATTTGAATTGATTGAGATAAGCTGTTTCAGCTTTCTTATTCTGATAATCTGTTCTCCAATAATAAAAGGTAGGATGGGTAACCGGTTTCTGTTTACAGCCGATGAAGAGAAATACAGAAATGACTAAAATACTTATCTTGCGCATATCAATTTTATTGAGCAAAAGTATACAAAATGCGGGCAGTTTTACAAAGGGTTACACAGGCAAGTTGCACTGTTGACGGAACAATAACAGGAGCAATAGAAAACGGATTTTTGGTGTTGTTGGGTATCGAGGATGCCGATACAGCAGAAGATCTGGATTGGTTGGCACAGAAGATTATCGGGATGCGGGTTTTTGGCGATGAAAACGGAATGATGAACAAAGCACTTGCCGATGTTGAAGGTGATATTTTGCTGATCAGCCAGTTTACTTTATTCGCATCTACAAAAAAGGGGAACCGGCCAGGTTTTACCAGGGCGGCCCGACCGGACGTAGCCATTCCGCTTTATGAAAAGATGATCGAAAAATTATCGGCTTTATTGGGCAGAAAAATAAAAACCGGATTTTTTGGTGCCGATATGAAAATTGCATTGGTAAACGATGGCCCAGTTACGATTTTGATTGATACGAAAGATAAAGAATAACCAGAATTGGGGCAGGCTTCGTAACTTATTGGACCATGTGCCGTCAAAATCCGCAATTAATCTATTTTCATAAATTTTGCAATAAACCAATATGGAGGATAAAAATCAAAGCAGGTTAACAGAATATGGTTTTCTGATATTTTTTCTGGTTTTAAAGTTAATTTTATCATTTCTATGGGTTAATCCGGTTTACGAATTACAGCGCGACGAATTTCTGCATTTAGATCAGGCCAAACATCTGGCGGCAGGTTTTACCTCAGTTCCGCCTTTAACGTCACTGTTTTCATGGATTATTAATGCTTTTGGCAATGGTGTTTTTATGGTGAAACTTGTTCCTGCATTAATGGGTGCGGCTACGATATGGTACTGCTGGAAAATAGTCGATTTTTTAAAAGGGAACCTGCTGGCAAAATGTTTGGTTGCTGTTGCCTGTTTATGTTCTTCTCTGCTTAGGTTAAATACCCTTTACCAACCCAACTCTTTTGATGTTTTAGCGTGGACAGCCATATTTTACTATCTGTTAAAGTATTTCGATAAAAACGAAGCCAAATACCTCTATGCTTTTGCTGTTTTTGTAGCCTTAGGGTTTTTGAATAAGTATAATATCCTGTTTCTGATTATCGGATTGTTACCAGCAATCGTTATCAGCCCAAACCGGAAAGTATTTGCCAATAAACATCTTTATCTGGCCATTCTGCTAGCACTTTTAATTATTTCTCCCAATGTAATCTGGCAGGTCAACAATCATTTTCCAGTGCTTACGCATATGAAACTGCTAAGGGCAACACAATTGGTACATGTAAACCGGGTTGATTTTTTTATCGGCCAGTTCCTCTTTTTTATCAGCTCTATTTTTATCCTCCTTGCCGGAATCGGAAGTTTGGTTTTTTATAAAGATTTCAGGAAACACAACTGGGTTATCATAACCTATCTCATTACCCTTATCGTATTTAGCTATTTTAAAGCAAAAGATTATTATGCCATTGGTTTATACCCGGTTTTGCTTGCTTTCGGAGCAGCTTATTTGGGCAGGGTTTTATCAAAGAAATATGTATTAACCGGATTGTTGTTTGTTTTTAATATAGGCTCGTTTATTTATCTGCTGCCGCTTTTAATGCCGGTTTATAGTCCTGGGCAGATTATTGCCCACCATAAAAGGTTCGAACGGGTGGGTGCATTACGCTGGGAAGATGGCAAAAACCACGAATTGCCCCAGGATTATGCAGATATGCAGGGCTGGAAAGAACTGGCAGCACTTGTTGATTCCGCTTACGGAAAGGTTAAAGATAAAAGCACCTTACTGGTACGTGCCGATAATTACGGACAGGCCGGGGCGATTAACTATTATTCAAAATACAAAAATATAAATGCCGTATCGTACAATGCCGATTACCTGTATTGGTTTAAAATCGACAAACCTATCAAAGGTTTAATTATGGTCACAGAATGGAACGATGAAGATCCACAACGTAAGCGGGAGCAGCCCTATTTTGGCAAGATTACCAAAATAGGGGAAATAAAAACACCTTATGCACGCGAAAGGGGAGCAGGTGTGTTTTTACTCGAAGAGGCAAAGCCCGAAGTAACAGGGATCATCAAGTCGGAAATAGAAGAAGAGAAAAACTATCATTAAGCTTTACTGTTTATTTTTGAACGGATTGATTAGTTAATATTTTCGATTGATACAGAAAACAGGGTAGAGTTGGCGGGTTAAATGATATATTTGATTTAGATAAAAGATTTCTATGAACTTAATTAACAATCTCAACTTTAAAAATACCATTTTCCTGTATTCGGCATTAATGTGCCTTTTTGTTTCAAGCTGTAAAAGAGTGGTTAAGGCCGATGATGAGGCTGCTGTTGAAAGCGAAAATATAGAAGCAGTTTCTAAAGCCCAAATACAAAAGGTGATGGCAATGAAGTTGCCCCTGAAAACAGTTACAATAGATAAAATCTATAATTTAACCATTCCACAATCTGCCAATTTTGAGGTTAGCAAAGTAGAACCGAATGATGAGACCAAAATCGGTAAAATTGGCAATATTGATCTCACTAAACTGGCAGAGCCCTATTTATATGTTACCCTGAACAATACTTTTACCCGCCACGATGAATTGTATGGTGAATACGTGGTGATATTTAAGGAAAACGACGCTAAAAAGGTAAGTATTAAGGATATTAAAGAAAGTTACGGCGATATCAACTTTGTTTATTTTGAAGACGATAATAGTTTGGTTTTCGATCAGGGCGATAGTTTTTGCACCATTCATTTTGATTACGACGAAGCAAATAAGAGCTACATTTTTTACAGGTCGGAAATAAGCTGGAGTAAAAAATACCCTAAAAAGCAAAAAGTAGACCTTTGTTTGCATCTGCTAAAACAGGCTAAAAATTTAACCAACCACAGTTATACCAATACGCAGTTTACCTCTTGGGATGATTATGTGCAGAATATCCCGGTAATAGAAACCGAATTGGTAAAAGGCATATTTAAGAAGCTGGAGAAAGAGCTTAAAATATTTTTGGAAGAGGATGAAAAAGTTTCGCCACGAACTCCAGGAAATTACACTTTTGTATCGTTGTACCATGCTACGAAGCCAAAAGAACTGAACTTTTATAAGTTTATTGATGCTGTAAAAACCAATCAGGTTGGTCAGATCAGCGGTTACGATTTTGGCAGCGAAATTTACAGCCTTAACAGGGAGGCAAATTATCAGGTAAAACAACAGGAAGGATCTTATCTGATTGATTTTTCATCCAAAAGATATGGTGGTGAAATTTACAAAAGCGGGGTAACCGTTATCTGTCCGATAAATTACAAGAACAAAAGTTTCTTTATCCAAACTGCCGATGAGATCCCACAATCCGATACCGATATCTATGTTAAGATGTTCAGCTATTTTAGTAAAAATTATACTTTAGATATCAAATCAAATTAATCAACGCTCTAAAACTATGCATATCTTTAAAAAGAATATACTTGCCGCTCTGGTTATTTTAGGCCTCGCGTCCTGCAATCCGATAGGAGAAAAAATTGCGGAAATACCCTTATCGGCCGGCGAAATTGGCGGCACCAATCCCATCGACTTAAAAAAGGGTGATGTGATAACGATATGGTCTAAAATTGCCGAAAGAAGCGATAAGGAAGGCATACCATTCAAGGTAAAATATAATATCGAAAGCAACGGACAAAGCATCGCGTTCGATAGTTTAAGGGTAAACGAAGGCAATCATAAGATCAATGCCGAAAAAACTACCGAATCTTATACACAAAGCAGCTCAGCAGGCGATAGTACAAAATATTACACCCTGAAACAGTTTGAAATCGAGAACAAAAAAATCACCATTCCCCACGATGGAAAATACAACTTTGATTTTAAACTTGTAAATGGCGATTATGGATTCTCCAATAGCGATATGTTGATCATATTGCGTAAAACAAAATAATAGCAGTTTTATTTACAGAAACCTTTCGATATAAGCTCCAAATTTATCCTCATCGTGTTGTTCAAAATATTCGGTATAAAAACATTTATGCAGGATATAATCGATAACATAGTACAGGATAAAAGTAGCAAGGGTGCCCAGCCATACAAAAGAGATTATTTTGTGTTTCAGGAATGATAAAAAGCCATCGGTAAAATCGAAAAGATCTTTTATTTCCGAAAAGTATAAGATAATTACAGCCAAAAAGGGGATAATTTTAGTGCTTAGCTTAAATCTGGCAAGTAGGATAATGGAAGCAATGAAAACAGCCAGTTTGTAAAACACCGAGAAATCCCTGATTTCCTTTTCCTTTGAGAAGTATTGATAAACATAATAAATCACCAATAAAGCGCAATAAATAGCCAGATGGATATTACGCTTCTGTTTTAGGGCCTGGATATAATTACTGATCGGTGCAGTGTTTATTTTGGCGAAAACCAGCAGAAAAAATGGCGCCAGGTTTAGAACCGGTAAAACCGAAAAAGCATTGATAACCCCGAAATAGTTTTTTAATGTATAATTCCGGAACTGTATCAGGTTGCCGAAAAACCTTGCAGTTATAAACAGAAAAATCAAACCTGAAACTACATTAAGTGCGGTAGAGATTTTCAATCCTGAAGAGGAAAAAGACATGGTGAAAACCGAAACGCCCATTTCTATAATCAATAAAAGCAAAATCGGATAGCTGATTAAAAAGCCCCATTTAAAGAAACTGGCAGAAATTGGCTGCACATCTATCGGGTTTACCAGTTGTTTTAAATTATAAATACGGTTTGATAAGTATAAAAATGCAATTAAAACAGAAACGGTTTTAAAAGCAATCAACATAAAAATAACACATACTGCAGCGTCTTTAAGGTAAAGC